>NZ_JJNY01000039.1:0-17509 GCF_000690035.1 Pseudoalteromonas sp. S3431 | reverse complement strand
CCCTAGATTGAACAAATTTCAATCCACAAAGATCAACACGCCCTTAGCCTTCACTTATATTTTTTATGGCGGGTTTATTGTGTTTTTCGTTTTACTACCCTAAAGCGCGACATTACTTATCACTTTGTCAAAAGGCGTTAACTAAATCATGTGCTTATTTAGATAAAAAATTAGCCCGTTAACTTACTTTTAATTGGGTATAAAAAAAATGCCAGCAATACATTGCTGGCATATTTTATAGCTTACCTATTTATTACTTTGCTAATTTTTTAGCTAGGTATAACCATGTTTCTATTACTGTGTCTGGGTTTAGTGAAACAGAGTCAATGCCCTGCTCTACTAACCATGCTGCAAAGTCTTCGTGATCTGAAGGACCTTGACCACAAATACCTACGTACTTGCCTTTTTCTTTAGCTGTTTTAATTGCCATAGAAAGTAGCTTTTTAATTGCTGGGTTACGCTCATCAAATAAATGTGCGATTAAACCTGAATCACGATCAAGACCCAGCGTTAACTGTGTTAAATCGTTAGAGCCGATAGAAAAACCATCAAACATTTCTAAAAATTCATCAGCAAGTAATGCATTTGAAGGCAGCTCACACATCATGATTACTTTAAGACCATTTTCACCACGTTTAAGGCCATGCTCTTCTAGTAATTCAATTACGCGTTTACCTTCTTCAAGGGTACGTACGAATGGGATCATGATTTCAATGTTTGCCATATCCATGTCGTTTCTTACGCGTTTTATAGCTTCACATTCTAGTGCAAAACAATCGCGGAAGTCTTCAGAGATATAACGTGCGGCGCCACGAAAACCAATCATTGGGTTTTCTTCTTCTGGCTCGTATTGCTGGCCACCAACTAGGTTTGCGTATTCGTTTGATTTAAAATCAGACATACGCACAATTACACGCTCCGGTGCAAAAGCACAACCGAGCGTTGAAATACCTTCAACCAGTTTTGTTATGTAAAATTCTACTGGTGATTCGTAACCGGCAATCATGTCAGTAATTTCTGCTTTTAATGCATCTGTTTGCGCATCAAAATTTAATAACGCTTTTGGATGAACGCCAATCATACGATTGATAATAAATTCAACTCGCGCAAGGCCAACACCTGCATGCGGTAAGCGTGCAAAGTCAAAGGCGCGATCGGGGTTACCCACGTTCATCATGACTTTCATTGGTAGTTCTGGCATTTTATCAACGCGTGACGTTAGTATTTCAAAATCTAAAATACCTTCGTAAATAAAGCCGGTATCGCCTTCGGCGCATGATACTGTTACTTCTTGTCCCGCTTTAATTAAATCAGTTGCATTACCACAACCAACAACTGCCGGAATACCAAGTTCGCGTGCAATGATTGCCGCGTGACACGTACGGCCACCACGATTTGTAACAATCGCTGCTGCACGTTTCATGATTGGTTCCCAATCAGGGTCGGTCATATCGGTAACTAAAATGTCGCCTACTTGTACCTGGTCCATTTCTTTGATTGAATCAAGAACACGTACAACACCGCTACCAATTTTGTGACCAATTGCACGGCCTTCAACAAGTACATTACTTGTGCCATTTAATTGAAAACGTTCCATTACGTTTGAGTCTTCGTTTGAGCGGACAGTTTCTGGACGTGCTTGAACTATATATAGTTTGCCGTCGTTTCCGTCTTTTGCCCATTCGATGTCCATAGGACGACCGTAATGTTTTTCAATGATTACAGCTTGCTTGGCAAGTTCTTGCACTTCTTCATCTGTAATCGAAAATTTATTAGAAAGCTCAGGGTCAACATCAACGATGTCTACTTGCTTACCATGTGCTTTGTCTTCTGAGTAAATCATTTGTATGGCTTTAGAGCCAATATTACGACGTACTACTGAAGGTTTATTTTTAAGGAGTGTTGGTTTATGAACATAAAATTCATCAGGGTTAACCGCGCCCTGTACAACCATTTCACCTAAGCCGTAGCTTGATGTAATAAATACAACGTCTTCGAAACCAGATTCAGTATCGATACTAAACATTACGCCAGATGCTGATTTATCTGAACGTACCATGCGCTGTATACCTGCTGATAACGCAACACCACGGTGATCGTAACCTTGGTGAACACGATATGAAATTGCGCGGTCGTTAAATAATGAAGCAAATACGTGTTTAATAGCGACCATGACTGAATCGATACCGACAACGTTAAGGAAAGTTTCTTGTTGGCCTGCGAATGATGCATCTGGCATATCTTCAGCGGTAGCTGATGAACGTACTGCAAATGAAACATCTGCTGCAGTATCACCATGGAGTTGGCTATATGCGTCGCGAATGGCTTGATCTAGGTTTGGTTGGAATGGTGTGTCGATTATCCATTGGCGGATATCGGCACCGACTTTAGCGAGTGTATTTACATCATCAACATCAAGTGTATCTAGGATGTCATGAATTTTGGCGGTGAGTCCTGATTGATCTAGAAACTCATTAAAAGCATCTGCGGTAGTTGCAAAACCACCCGGTACTTGTACACCAGCGTTTGCGAGGTTTGAAATCATTTCGCCAAGTGACGCGTTTTTACCGCCAACTCGAGGAACATCTTGCATACCAAGCTTTTGATACCAGAGAACGTATTCTTGCACGGATCTTTCTCCAAAAAAAACAAATTGTAGGTCTAACTGTGAGAGTTAAGAAAGAAAACCTTTTATAAAGGTCGTCATCATTCTACACTGGCAACAGTCCTCACGTAAACCGTGGGAAACCCATTTTAGGGATTTAAACGCAATAAAAAGGTTAATTATGAGAACTGCTTTTTATATATCAGATGGAACAGCAATTACTTCAGAGGTGTTTGGGCATGCGACTTTGTCGTTGTTTCCTATCGATTTTAATCATAAAACAATTCCATTTGTAGAAACTGAAGAAAAAGCGCACGAAATTAAAGCTTTAATTAATGCAACTGCTGCAAAAACAGGTGAAAAGCCTTTCGTGTTTTTTACTTTTGTGAATCACAATTTAAGTGAAATTATAAAATCGGCTGATGCAGTTACGTATGATTTTTTAACTACGTATAGCGAAAAAATAGAAAAAGAACTCAATGTAGCTCCTGTTCCAAAAATGCATCGTACGCATTCTATCCACGAAAAAAGTTATGATTTTAGAATTGATGCGGTTAACTATGCTCTTATGAATGATGATGGCGGAAATATTAAAAACTTTTCCGAGGCAGACATCATTTTAATTGGCGTTAGCAGAAGTGGTAAAACACCGACAAGCTTATACTTAGCACTGCAGTACGGCATTAAGGCGGCTAACTACCCCATTACAGAAGAAGATTTAGATAATGAAGGTTTGCCTAAATGTTTAGTCCCTTATAAACATAAGTTATTTGGACTGACGATTGACCCTGAGAGGCTTGCGGCTATAAGGCATCGACGTATGGCTAACTCTAAGTATGCTTCAATTAAACAGTGCCGTATTGAGGTGCGCGAAGTGGAAATGTTGTATAAGCGTCACAAAATAGCTTACTTTAATTCTACGCATCATTCTGTTGAAGAAATTTCTGCAAAAATACTTATAGAAACAGACTTGGAGCGACGTAAGTACTAACTTACTCATCAAATTTGAAATAAAAAAACCGCAATTAAGCGGTTTTTTTAGTATTAACAAATATTATTTACGTGCGTCTTTTAGTAAATCTGCGACTAAAAAGCCTAACTCTAATACTTGGTCGGCGTTAAGGCGTGGATCACACTGTGTTTTGTAACGCTGCGCTAGATCATCGTCAGATAAACCGTAAGCACCGCCGGTACACTCTGTTACGTGCTGACCTGTCATTTCTAGGTGAACACCACCTGCATATGAACCTTCTGATTTGTGTACAGCGAAGAACTGACTGATCTCACGCATGATATTATCGAAGTTACGCGTTTTGTAACCTGATGTCGCTTTTTCAGTATTGCCGTGCATTGGATCTGAGCTCCAAATTACTTTACGGCCTTCTTGTTGAACTCTTCTTACTAGCGCTGGGAGTTTTTCTGGCAGTACGTCTGCACCCATACGCGTAATTAGCGTTAAACGACCAGGAATGTTATCTGGGTTTAATGCATCAATTAAACGAATTAGGTCATCTGGGTCCATACCTGGGCCAACTTTAACACCAATTGGGTTTTTAATGCCTTTAAAAAATTCAATATGTGCATGGTCTAGTTGACGAGTACGTTCACCAATCCAAACAAAGTGAGCAGAACAATCGTACCAATCACCCGATAAATGGTCGCGACGAGTAAGCGCCTCTTCGTAACCAAGTAATAAAGCTTCGTGAGAAGTGTATAAATCGGTTTCTTTTAAGCTTGGCGCAATTGTAGAGTTAATTCCGCACACTTCCATAAACTCTAGTGCGTCTTGAATTTTATCTGCAAGTTGTTGGTATTTTTCTTTAAGTGGATTTGCAGCAACAAAGCCCATGTTCCAGCGGTTAACCTGGTGAAGATCGGCTAGGCCACCTTGTGCAAATGCACGTAATAAGTTTAACGTAGCGGCACTGTGATGATAAGCCGTCATTAAACGTTGTGGATCCGGTATACGTGCTTCTTCAGTAAACTCAATATTATTAATGATGTCGCCACGGTAAGATGGTAAAGACACGCCATTAATTGTTTCTAAGTCTGCTGAACGAGGTTTAGCGTATTGACCAGCCATACGCGCTATTTTAACTACAGGGCATTTACCGCCGTATGTTAATACAACTGCCATCTGTAAAATTGTTTTGAATGTATCGCGAATGTTAGCTGCATTAAAATCGCTAAACGACTCTGCACAGTCACCACCTTGAAGTAAAAATGCACGGCCTTCGCACACATCTTCAAGTTGTTTAAATAAGCTTCTTGTTTCTTCAGCAAAAACTAAAGGCGGAGCCGTCTTTAATTGGCCTTCTACTGATTTAAGTATTTCTTGATCTGGGTACTGTGGTTGCTGCAGTATTGGCAGCTCTCTCCAGCTATTTGGGTTCCACGATTGCATGTTCTTTCCTCATTCCTACATTACCTGATAAGAAGAAATTACCGTATGCAGGCCCCTATGTTCAAGGACTAAATTCACTATTTACCAATTATTTAGTTATGAGTTAAGTATAATAGTAATGTTATTTAATCCATGTGGTTATATAACATACACTTTAGTTTTATCTTTAATAAACTAAAGTGTTTAAATACAAGCAATTATAGAGCGCTAATTGCAATTTTAGCGCATTGAGAATAAATAGAGCATAAGGGTTTATTATATGTAACTTAATGAAGAACACATCATACTTAAATGATGTGTAATGTAGTCTTAACTTTACAGTGAAATTTAATTAATAGTTAGCAACTACTATGTGCAGGCATTAATGTATGATATAGCGGGTGTTAATCATTTATTTGCATAGTAAAGTATTCACAAACAGAACTAGATTCACAAGCGCCAAAACGTAAAGGTGTGGTACGCAATTTACGTTTTCTCTACCAACACGATAGTGTTTATCATGATTAAAAACCCAAATGGTAGAGATATCTTTAGAATGATGCTGAAGTTAAAAACTTTTATATTTAGTCTCATTACCGTGTTACTAATACGATATAAGTTCGTTTAACTCACCTTCCCTACTCTTAGTTAATCAGCCAATTCAGAACTAAGCGCATTAACTGGTTGATGTAATACAAAGATCTAATATGTAAAGTTTAATTCTTTGTTTAGGGATTTCACTTTAAACAAAGAACACATCATACTATATTTGAGTAATAGATAGAAATTAGCACTGAGTAGACTTTATTATTTATTTGGACAAGGCAAAGTGCATGTAATAATATTGGCCTAGTAAGATGTGTTCTTTGAGGTGTGTAATGGTAACTAAGGTACAAATTAGAAGTCAGTTTGATTTAATGAACGAGTTAACTTTAAGGTTAATTGAAGAACTGAAAGAGTGTGAATTTTCCAAAGCAGAGTACTATCAGTTACCTGATGTTAGTAGTATAGATGAAAGTAAAGTTCCAGAATCTATAATCGTTTCTAAAATATCGGGCGCTCCGGCTCAAAAAGCAATCCTTCACTCCTTTTCTGACATTTATAAAAAATCGGGCTTAAGCAGTCGTGTTTTAAAAAGGCACCCAGGCTTGCTTGTTATTAAAAATGCAGATAAACATGCTTTAAATAATCGTATAGCCCAAGTGAATAAAGCTAAAGCTACATTTAAAGAATGTATTTTAGCTATTGATAGCAACGATGCGCGATTTGAAGCTGTTCACAATGCTATACCAAATTTAATAACGCTTGCTGCATATCGTAAAATTCATAGTGAGAGTGAATCCCCATTTTCAGTTAGGTTTACCTGGATGCACAAACATGCAACAAAAACACTTACTAAAAAAATGGCACTAGAGATGCTCGATAAATCGGCCGGTTATCGAAACCCAAGAATGATCGATCAGCAAAAGTGGCAATTACTTGTAGCTCAAGAACAAGCACGAGTTGCTAGTTTAGGTGAAAAAGAAAAACTACGAATACGCCGCCCTACTCGCGTAAGTCCCCAAGTAAATGTAAGATACACGGCACAAAATAGATATCACGTTAGTGCAGCATTGCCATTTATCTTAATTAATCCGGAACCCGATGTAAAACTTGGCATATTACAAAACTATGAAAAACCATTAAGCCATCCACGCAAACGAGATTATGACTTTTTAGTCAACAGACTTTACTTAGAACAAGTAGATAAATGATTATGTTAAAAAGGCCACATTAAGTGGCCTTTTAGGTAGTTTATTGGATAATAAAATAAATTCGTTGCTATTTTTCTACTATCTCTTCAATTTTATCTTCATCTATCAAAACCGCATTTTCAACAATGCGTTTACCACCTTGAATCTCAATACGTTTGTTATGCTTATTTAATGTCAGTATTTCGTCACAAAATTGATCAGATGGATGCATCTCATATGTGTAATCAATAATATTACCAGTTTTGTCATCTTTGACGTTTGTAATGCTGTATTCTGATATAGCACCTTTTTCAATCAAATCTTTCATTGTTGTTGTCATATCACGGCGTAATGCTTTTAATTTATTCTCTGTAATATTGTCAGTAGAATAAATAGAACCGTACTTTTCCATAATAGAAAGCAATCTAAAATGATATGTTTTACCTGGAGCAGCATATCGCCAAAGATGGTACAAACGAAGCATCATCCAACGCGATAATCCCCGTTTTAATTCTTGTGCGCTATTAAAGTAATACCCTTTGTATTCAAGGTTATCAATCATGTTATGAACAAATGCATTTAAACAAGCTACACATTTAACATTGCCGCCTTGACCTTTTTTCCCACTAAAATGTAGTGACGATAAAAAGTTCATGTTTGATTCGTAAAAGGAATCATCAATGTCAGTGTTTTTTGTATCTGTTGCCGAATATTTAAACGAAAGTTTAGAGCCTTGTAATGCTTCAAGTGATTCTTTAATTGCAGGATACGGCATTGATTGCCCTACCGCTTTGAGTTCTTGCGCTAACTCGTTCATAGAAAATACCACGGCATATTGAATACCGGACTTAAAATTAATTTTTACTATTTTACCTTTTGAAGCCAAACGAATTAAGGCTCGCTCTACTTTTTCTTCTCTATCTGATGGCCAAACCAAATATTCTACGTCTTCGCCATCTTTACGAGTACTCACAACAGCAGGTGTTATTTTTATTTCGCCATCGTATAAAATACCGTCCACTTTTTCTGATATTTTACGTGTAATGATTGTTTTTTTCGGTGCTTCTTCAAGCGGCAATTTCTTATGGCCAGAACGAACAAAGCGTCCCCATAAATCATAGTGATTAAACGTATTTGAATAAGCACGTAATCCATGAGCAGCATTTTCAATAGAAATGCGAACATCTTTATTATCTGTAAATAGTGCTAAACTCTCGTTATCAATTGCACTTTCCACCCCGTGAATTTGGCCTCTTAGTGTATCAGGCAAGTTATCTACCGAGATGTTGACCTTTCGGCTCATTGTTCTTATTTCCATTTTTATTGCGACAGTTAATAACAACACATAAAACAAGAAAAGTTAAATGTTTAAGTTAGTATAAAAGTGATCTGACTTTAAATAAAACATTCAGATCACTTTTATACCAACTGTTGTCAATTTTTGGTGTTTTCAGATCATTATTATACTAACAAGTGAGTTATAAATCTCTTTTTTACTAACTCAGCTATTATTTTGTCCAGTGTAATTGATATTTTATTAAATTAAACACGACAAATTACGCCTTTAAGTAATTCTCCTGTGGATAAAGCAATATCGAGTTAGAATAGATCTGATCTGTACTTACTACAGATCAGATCTATACTAATTCAATGCCCCTTTTATCTAGTAGACCCGTGCATAACTTTATAATTTACTTAGTAAAAATCGGATCTCAAGAGGTGTTTTTGTTCATAACTTAATGAGTAAGCTGTGCATAACTATATATCTCAATTAGTCCTTAGTAAAAAGCTGATCTGAGTGTTAATAAAGATCTGATCTTAACCAAGTATAAAGGTGATCTGCTTTTTTTAATATTATTCATATTTATCATCAAGTTATATGCTAATTATACACCCTTAACCTTTATTACCTTATATATTTAACCACCTTTAAACTTCTTTATTTATACTAAGCAATATTAATGATGTAAAAATATTATTAGATGTCTTCTTTTTAAAATGCATGTCGCCATAAATAGTTGTTTACAGCAAATTGAATGGACATTATACTTACTGCCTAACTTTGAGGAAGGAAAGTATGTCTATCAACAATAATGCGCTAAATACCTATCGACTCTTAAAAGCGACTGCTGAAGTTGCAGAAAAGTCATTAGAAGGACGTATTCAACATTATCGCGCTCATCTTAAATCCGAAGAAAAAGAGTTAAGAACATACACCCAAAAAGCAGCAGCCGATTTACTAGGTTGTAATAATCGTACCTTAAAAAGACGCCATGATAATGGTGATTTTGATGATTTAAACATAAAACGCGGTGCAAATGGCCATTATGCTTACACACTTGTAAATATTTTTGCAATGGCTGATATTATGGATATCAAGCCTGATCACCGCACTAGCGACGACAAACTTCAAGTTATTGTTATAAACTCCCTCAAAGGCGGTTGTGGTAAAACAACCAGTATGGTTAATATTGCAGCGGCACTTGCTACAACCAATATTAAACGTTATCGCATTGGTATTATTGATTTAGATCCACAAGGTTCATCATCTAGCTTCTTCCCCTCTAGCGAACATGATCCAATTACTGTTGGTGATTTAATGCGCGATTGCATAGATCTAGACGAAGGCGAAACATGGCCTGAATTTGTATCAAACTCATTTTTACCTACGCATATTCCAAATATTCGCGTTTTACCATCGGGTATGGATGACTTTTATTTTGAGCACGAAACTGCCACTTTATTAAAAGATACTTCAAATTATGAGCAAACTCGCCATTATCATAAGTTATTAGAAAAAGTAATCGAGCCGGTTCAAGATGAGTTTGATATTTTACTTATTGATACAGCTCCAACTCTTAACTTTATGTTTTATAATGCATTAATGGCATCTACAGCGATGCTTATTCCTGTTCATCCTGAAGCTGTCGATTTTGATGCAAACAATAAATATCTAAAAAGGTTAGGCGAGATTTATCATACTGTTGCTGCGCTTGGACATGAAGGTTGGGACTTTATGCAGTTTCTTGTGACCAATTATGTAAAAGGTAACCATTCACAACGCGATATTGTTAAAGATGTTCGAAGTGCATTTGGCCGCCAAGTAATGAGTTACCCAATTAACCACAGTTCTGCAATTACAGCGAGCTCTTCATCTTTTAATACTATTTTTGATCAAAAAGCGTCTGATAGTTTAGCCAGTCGTGAATCGCTTATGCGTGCACAAGAAAACATTAAAGATGTTGTTGACGAACTTGAAATGCTAATTCGATCTAATTGGCAATCCACACAATCAAAATTAAATACGCCTAAGTAAGGATGTTAAATAAAAATGGCTAAAAAACGTAAAAATGACACCCGCTTAGATCCATTTGCAACAGCTGTGGGCAGCAGTAGTCTTGATGCATTACTAGAACAAGCGAATGCTGGCGATGTAATTAGAATGCCTGCACCGAGCGACCCTGCTCGTCAAATTACGCTTGTTTGTAAAGTGATCGCACATGCTGATATTGAATCTACCACTGGTGTATATGGCAAAAATCGTCGCGTACAGGCACTTCTGAACGAAAAGTCAGTATCAGATATTCTTCCTGCAATTAGCGATGATGGTCGAAATCAGCACCCTGCTTTGCTTTGGGATCAAGGTGACAAAAGTTTAGTGCTTGCAGGTTCACGTCGTCGTATGGCCTGTATTCTAGGTAACGCTGATTATTTAGTGCTTAGCTCAAGTGACTTTACTGAACAAGATGCAAAAATTTTGGCTGTTTCATCTGATCAATACATAGCACCAAGTTTATGGGAGTTAGGACAAGCTTATCAACAAACTAAAAATGAATTAATTGAACAAGGTAAAAAAGGATCTTACCGAGAAATAGCTGCTCTTGAAGGTGTTTCGCATACTGCCATTGCAGATGCAATTAAAGCCTATGAACAAATACCAGCTGAGGTTATTGCGCTTTATCCTACGGCTAACCATGTTGGTAGAGAAGTTGCTAAAAAGCTTGTTATTGCAAAGGAGCGTGATCCTGAGAGCTTTAATCAGTTGGTTGAAGAGCTAGCAAGTAACAATGACATTAACGCGATTACAAGCGACGACAAGCGTGCAATCGCTGTTACTAAATGCTTAACAGCTGAACCGCAAACTACAGTAAAACGCGAAGCTGTTCTCGAAAATGATTTTGTTTCACTTCAACGAAATCTTAAAAGTGGCGATGTTTCTATAAAAATAAACAACAAAGTGATGACAGACAAGCGCTTAGAGCAACTTACAAAGCTATTAAGTGCTTTTAATTAGTTAGTAAAATAGCGATCTATCCAGTTTGTTTTGTTAGTTAAATATTGATCTGCAATATTATTTAGTTAGTATAAATCTGATCTGTACACGCCGTTAATGTGCTTATTTAGCCTGTTTTATTGCGTAGATCATTTTTTTACTAACTATTCGCCTCTTTTTTATCTATTCACCATATGTTTTAAAAAGTGTTAGTAAAATTCTGATCTAAAAGCGCTCTAACTATTATTTAAGTTGTTTTTATTTTTTGAATCAGCAACATTTTGCAATTTATTCAACAAAATCCATTCTAAATTTAGTTATAAACCGATTTTTTACTAACCAATCAACTCCAACCAGTTTATATTGCGTTAATATAGCTTTAGCTCAGAGCGCATAAGGCATATACTGGCAGAATTATTTTTAAAAACTAATCCTTAGAGTGACATGTCTGCTAACTTATCAAAAAATGATTTACTGGCTATTTTTGAAGAAATTAAAAATGAGCAGGCTACTCAGTTTCCTCTTTCAGAACGCTTTATAAATAAGCTGTTTCGACCCAATGTGCTAGCCAAAGGTAAAGAGTATTACAAAAACGGAAAAATCAGTTGGTTAGAGCATACTTCTAACTTTTCTGTTGTTGATTCAACTGTGCAAGGTGATAACGGTACACCGTTCAATCAGCGTATAGAGATCAGTAAAATACCAACTGGTTATTCGGTTGATACACATTGTACGTGTAATATAAAAACTAAATGCCGTCACCTAGCAGCAATTTTATTAAAACTAAAAATAGAGCACTCTGGTGAATACGGAGAAGATTACTTTATTAATGATTGGTTTAGTGAGTTAAGCGCACTCAAAAGCGCCGAGCAAACAATACCGTCGCAAGTTTTACTCTTTGTATTAGATATTGAAAATAACAAAGTATTTTTATCACCTAAAATAGCTAATTATGATAAAGATCAAAATTACACATTAGGTCGTAACCTTACCGATCAGCAACTTAATAGCTTTATAACCCCGAATGATTTACTCGAAAGTGATTTTAGACTTTATAGTTGGATCCGTTCACAAAATGCTGTAGGTAATATTGAACTCAAAGGTTTATGGGGTTTTAATGCGTTGCAACAACTTATTGCTACAGAACGATTATTTTTACAACGCTCTCGTGTTGCAATTAAGCCACAAAGTGCCCAAGCGCTGAACTTTAATTGGAAACAAGAAAAAGATTTAACGCAGTTGGGTATTAATTTAGAGCAAAGCAAAAATTGGGCACTGATTAAAACAACGCCACCTACATACATAGATTTAGATTATTTAAAAATAGGGCGTATACGTACGCCATTAAGCGCTGATGAAATCGCACATTTGCAAACAATACCCGCTTTACATAGTGCTAACTTCGATCGAATTTATAAGCAGTTAGCAGATAATTTTGGTGCGGGCGTTATACCACATCCAACAAATTCACAAACAACGCTACCTAAAGCAGCTAGTAATGCTGTTTTAAAAGTAACTACGGGTGAACAAGGCTTAACGCTTTCATTGTTATTTAAGTATAAAAACAAGAATTATTTAGCAGGTGCAGCGCCTGCTAGCTTAATAAACAATGCGTTTGAAAATACCGTTAAAAATGAATTAGTGAATTTAGGTTTTGAGTTTTGTAAAGGGGGTTTACAAAGTGAGTTTGTTTTTACCAAGCAGTCCCCTATTCATTTACATTGGCTTACCTATGAAGTATTTCCAAGTTTTAAAGAGCGCGGTTGGAAAGTAGCGATTAGCAAAATGACAGTTGCCAATCCACAAAGCGAAGTTACACTTTATGCGAATAGAGCCGCAGGGCATCAAATGCATTGTAAAGTATTACTTAGTGGTGCAAAAGCTGCGCTACTTTTTAATAATGAAGATTTAACTTATCAATCATTAAATCGTCAAAGTGAGCTATTTCATTACTATCCAATGGGTCGTCAATTTGGCGTTATCAATAAATCAGCTATTAATTTACTAACTGAATTTAAGCAACGCTTTGAGTTTGTAAAAACAAGAGACGAATTTAATATTCCGCTTTCGTACTTGCCTGAGCTTGTAAAACACACCGCAATAAATGTTGAGCTTCATGACGACTCTTTAGAGCTTTACTTACAAGAACTAAATAATACCGACCACGCTATGCCAAAGGTATCTTTACATGGCTTAAATGAGTCGGTAGAGCTTAGAGAATACCAACAACAGGGCGTTGATTGGTTAAGCTTTTTAAAACGTCATAAGCTTGGTGGTATTTTAGCTGACGATATGGGTTTAGGGAAAACACTGCAAGTGATTGCTTTTTTAACTAGCACGTATAATCGTCCGCAAGCTGGCCCTACTTTAATCGTGTGTCCGACAAGTTTGGTGAGTAATTGGGAAAATGAAATAACTAAGTTTGCTAAAGGCTTAAAAGTGACAACTATTTTTGGTTCTCATCGAAACGAGCCACTACAGCACCTTGCTCAATCGCAATGCATACTGACAACTTATCCGCTGTTAAAACGTGATATAGCATATTACTCGCCATTATATTTCGAAAATATAATTCTCGATGAAGCGCAATACATTAAGAATGACACAGCACAAGTATCGCGCTTAGTTAAACGACTTAATGCTGATTTTAAGTTATGTTTAAGTGGTACGCCAATCGAAAATAATTTACTTGAGCTTAAATCTTTACTCGATTTTGCTATGCCATCATTACTTGGTTCACAAGCCCATTTTAAGCAACATTTTCAAACTCCAATTGAACGTGAAGCTGACATGGAACGTGCTGAACAGTTAAAAGCGTTGATTATGCCTTTTATATTGCGCCGTACTAAAGCGCAAGTAGCTCAAGAGTTACCTGAAAAAACAGAGATAACAAAAGAGTTTGAGTTTGAACCTAAACAAAAAGAAATGTATCAGGGGATTACACGCTCTCTTGAAGAAAAGTTAATAGACTTATTTGCAGAGCAAGGTGTTCAAAAAAGTAAACTAGCCTTTTTAGAAGCATTATTAAAGCTTAGGCAAATTTGTTGTCACCCTAAATTAATAGAGCCTGATACGCAAGCTGGCTCTGCTAAATTAGAATGGCTCACGACCCATTTACCATTGATGCTGAGCCTTGGTCGTAAAGTAATTATATTCAGCCAGTTTACTTCGGCACTCGACTTAATTGCTAAGCGCCTAGATGAAATAAATATAGATTTTAGTCTACTTACAGGACAAACTCGCCATCGAGATAAAGTAATTGATGAATTTACTAGCGGTAAAACATCGGTATTTTTAATTAGTTTAAAGGCCGGCGGCACAGGTCTTAACCTTACACAAGCCGATACAGTTATTCACTTTGATCCATGGTGGAACCCTGCTGTAGAAAAACAAGCGACTGATAGAGCTTACCGTATTGGCCAAACTAACCCTGTGTTTGTATATAAACTCATAATGAGTAACTCAATTGAGCAAAAAGTATTTAAAATGCAAGAAGATAAGCAAGCTTTAGTTGATGCATTATTTACTGATAAATCAATGAGTTTTACCCAGTTTGATGAACAGCAAATGTTGTCATTAATAAAAAACTAGAATCTTTTTTGAACTTAATTAATTAAAGTGCGTCTACTACTTTGCTTGTTGTTAAATTGCAGTTTACACAAGCGATAATGTTGATTTCCCTATTTAGTTACTAATTTTAGTAATGATTGAGCCAGCCCATTTTGAGTTGGCTTTTTTTATGTCTAAAATATAGTGTTAAGCAGTTATTTTAAAATTTTTTATTTTTTTATGAACTTAATTTAAAAACAGGCGTCTACTATTATGCTTGTTGATTAATTGCAGTTAATACAAGTTTTATGTTGATTTCCCCTATTTGATTACTAATTTTAGTAATGATTGAGCCAGCCCATTTTGAGTTGGCTTTTTTTATGTCTAAAATATAGCGCTAGCAGTTATTTTAAAATTTTTTATTTTTTTATGAACTTAATTTAAAAACAGGCGTCTACTATTATGCTTGTTGATTAATTGCAGTTAATACAAGTTTTATGTTGATTTCCCCCTATTTAATTACTAACTTTAGTAATAATTAAGCCACTTCATTTTGAACTGGCTTTTTTTATGGTCAAAATTCATCATTTAAATATTATTTAAATTTTTTTGAGTTTTTACTGAACTTAATTTAAAAACAGGCGTCTACTATTATGCTTGTTGATTAATTGCAGTTAATACAAGTTTTCATGTTGATTCCCCCTATTTAATTACTAATTTTAGTAATAATTAAGCCACTTCATTTTGAACTGGCTTTTTTTATGCCTAAAATTTGCCAATTCCAATCAACCACTACTCAGATAAACGAATTTGTACCAATCTGCTTTGGTATGAAGTGATTTAATTCGTTCAGTTGTTCAAATACTTATGCTGATTGGTATCACTGAAAGTTATTAAATTATTTTTGAATTAATTACTTCATTTACCGGTCTACTGTAATACCTGTTGTTATACAACTTAGCCAAATAATGTAATTTATTTTGGCAAATGCGTATTTAAGTTGCAGCTTGCTCGGGTACATGTTGACTTTCCCTTTGATTACTTAATTTAGTAATATTTAGCCAGCTTATTTGAGCTGGTTTTTTTATGTCTGTAATTTCTTTGCTCCTCTACTTCTATTGCTTGTTATTGGTTATGATGGCATGTCTCTAAATCTTATAAGTTTATTTTTATGCTCACTCAAATACTCACTAACATCGATTGGTTAAGTGCAGGCGCTGGTGCTATTTTAGGTATTGTATTTTATGGTGTTATATCTGCGCAGCTTCGCAAAAAGCTACACCTAAAAATAAGCGAACAACAACAACAGCTTTCACTCTTACAAAATCAGTTTGATAATAAAGAGCTACAATACAGCACCTTACTCGAGGACCACGAACTACTCGAACATACTCACCAAGAGCAGCGCGATGAGGCGCAGCATTTTAAAACGCGTTTTAGCGAACAAGAAAAACAAAGCATTCAATACAACCATTTTTGGCGCAAAGCCGAAGACGAGCTTACAATGCTTCGTGAGCAATATAATCAACGCGATGTTGAGTATAATAATATGCGCACCACCCTTGAGCAGAAACAGCAAAGCTTTAGCGAGCAACTCGCGCAAATTGAGCAAAGTAAAAATATGCTCAAAAAAGAGTTTGAAAATCTAGCCAATAAAATTCTAGAAGAAAAATCACAAAGCTTTAAAACCTTAAATCAAGAAAGCATTGAGCAATTATTAAAACCAGTTCAAGGCGAGCTAAAAGGTTTTAGAGAAAAAATGGAATCAATACACGTTGAAGATATAAAGCAACGGACCGCGCTAAAAACTGAGCTACTGCATTTACAAGCCAAAAGCCAAGCTATAACAGATCAAGCCGACAAGCTCAGTAACGCGCTACAAGGGCAAAAGAAGACCCAAGGTAATTGGGGGGAACTCATGCTCGAAAACGTGTTAGATAGCGCAGGCTTACGCGCAGGTGTTGATTACAAGCGCGAAGTGTCGTTTAACACTGAAGATGGCCGCTTACGCCCTGATGTAGTTGTGTACTTACCACAAGGACGCCACTTAGTTATTGATGCTAAAACATCATTAAATGCTTATACACGCTACGTAAATGCTGAAAATGAGTTAGATGCTAATCAAGCGATTAAAGAGCATGTAAATGCGGTTACAGCACGTATTAATGAGCTTGCGAGTAAATCTTACGACCGTTTGCCTGGTATTAACTCGCCAGAAGTGGTGATTATGTTTGTACCAATAGAATCAGCTTTTGTTGAGGCGCTTAAATATCAAAGTGATATTTACCAACAAGCAATCGAAAAAAATATATTAGTAGCCACCCCCACTACCCTGCTGACTAGTTTAAATATTGTTAAACAGCTTTGGCGTTTTGAAGAGCAAACCAAATATTCAAAAGAGTTGGCAAATCGAGCTGAGCGTTTTTATAACAAGCTCAATGGTTTTTTATTGAGTATGGAAGGCGTAGGTAAGCAGCTTGATAAAGCGAAAGAAAGTTACGACAAAGCGTTCTCGCAATTATACCGTGGTAAAGGTAATTTAATTAAACAAGCATCAGAGTTTAAAGAGCTTGGTGTATCGGTACAAAAAGAGTTACCTAGTGAGAGCGTTGAACGTGCTCAATTAGAGCTCGATTAAATTATTTTAAGTGTTTTGACTTAAAATAAAAACTTACCTTAAGTTTTAAAGCACACTTAAGTAAATATTATTAAATAATGTACGTTAGAGATTAGAGGTGTTTATGAGTAATAAGATTATAGGTATTGTTTTAATCGTTATAGGTATCGCTTTAATTATGTGGGGATATGACGTGTATGATGCGGCGGTTTCGCAGTTAAGCCGTGCATTCAGTGGTGATACACCAATAGAAGCATGGGCGGGTATTATTGGCGGTGCCATCTGTGTATTAATTGGCATTAAAAAGCTTAAGTAATATAAAATACAGTGTATTAGTTCAGACAAGATC
>NZ_JJNY01000038.1:0-48705 GCF_000690035.1 Pseudoalteromonas sp. S3431 | reverse complement strand
AACTGAGCTAATGACCCGCTCATGCACCTATTTAAAATAAATAAGCTTACGTAAATCCGCCGATTGATACCAAACCGTATTCACAAGGAATAAAGAATGGTGGGTCATGATGGATTTGAACCATCGACCAATTGATTAAAAGTCAACTGCTCTACCAACTGAGCTAATGACCCGCTCTGATATAATTGTCTGTACTAAAGTCTAATTTAAACCATTATATTATTTATAAATATAAAATGGTGGGTCATGATGGATTTGAACCATCGACCAATTGATTAAAAGTCAACTGCTCTACCAACTGAGCTAATGACCCGCTCTAATTTAACAACTTTAAATACTACGTAAATCCGCCGATAAAAGACCATTTTAAAAATGGTGGGTTATGATGGATTTGAACCATCGACCAATTGATTAAAAGTCAACTGCTCTACCAACTGAGCTAATAACCCGCTCTTTTTGCCGCATTTCGAGTGGGGTAACCATTCGTTTGCTGCGGGCGCTTATAATACTTATTTATAAAATGAGTGCAACCGAAATTGTCTCTTTTTTTAAGTTTTTATGCCTAGTTGACCAATTTTAGACCGCTTATGACAAAAAGCAGTCTAATCAAGCCGATTCAATTATTTTGATAAGCGTTCTGTGGCCAATTTTGCAGCAGTTGTACTTGGATACTGATTAACAAGATCATTCAGAATTTTTAGAGCTTCCTCTGCTAAACCTTGCTCTTGCAAAAGTGTTCCTAGCTTTAACATTGCATCTGGTCGTTTATTTGAATTAGGAAATTCATTAACGACCACTTTAAAGTGCTCTATTGCTTTTACTGGCGTATTTTTAATCGTCAGCAATTGTCCAAGCCAATAATGTGCATTAGATGCATAAACTGAGTTTGGGTATGACGTTAAAAAAGTTTGAAACTCAGGAATTGCTTGATCATAACGCTTATCCTTCATTATAAGCGCTACAGCACGCTCGTATGCTTCGTTTTCAGATAAATCGTTACTGTATGTCTGTGCATCACTTGGTTGCGTATAATCAGCTGCAGGCGCTACAGCAGGTTGTGCATATGCTTGGCTTACGCGATTTTCAATTTCTTGATAAAGTTCGCGTTGACGCTGCAGTACTTTTTCAAGCTTATAGCTTTGTTCTTCAGTTACGCCACGGATTTGACTTACTTCATCTTGTAATAGATTAAGTTGTTGCTGTAACTCTACTTGTAAAAAATTACGCGACTGCATCATGCTCTCTAATGATGCTAAACGCTTCTCAATACTTGATTGTGAACCTGCAGCTTCTGAAACAGGAGCGGGAGCAGCCATTAACTGGGTGCTCCCGCTCAATATCATGGCTGCCAAAATAAGTTTCGGCTTCATAATATCTCTTATCTTAGTAAACGAGTACCGCACGGCGGTTTTTAGCGAAAGCTGATTCAGTGCGAGATTTAACCATTGGCTTCTCTTCACCGTAGCTTACTACTGACATTTGGCTAGCTGAAACACCTAAACTTTGTAAGTATTTCTCAACCGCTTGGCCACGGTGCTCACCTAGTGCAATATTGTACTCTGGCGTACCGCGCTCATCTGCGTGGCCTTCAATTAGTACTTTAACTGATGAATTTTGAACTAAAAATTCAGCATGAGCACGAAGTAAGTCAGCGTATTTGCCTTCAACTGTCGCTTTATCAAAATCAAAGTAGATTACTTGCTCTTGGCGTAGTGCTTCGTATTTTTGACGAAGTTGCTCTTCTGCTTGTTGCTCAGGAGAAATTGTAGCCACTTCAACTGTGTCTGTATTTGTCGATTGCTCAACAACAGCTTCATTTGTTTGATTTGCAGCACCTTCATCAATATCCGAAGATGAGCTACAAGCTGCTAATGTCATTACTGGCACAGCAATTAGCAGGCCTTTAAGTATTTTGTTAAGTTGCATTAAGTAGATTCCTATTTTGAGTAAACCAGTAATATTACTGTAAATATGGCGACCAAGCTGGCGCCTTTACTTGTCCGTCAAGCACAGGTAAACGAGCTTTAAAGCGACCGTCCATTGATACCAGCGCGAGTACCTGTTTATTATTATGAAGCGTGCTATAAATAATCATCGAACCATTTGGTGCTATGCTCGGTGATTCATCTAGGCGAGTTCGCGTTAATACTTGAAACGCGCCCGTAGCAAGCTCTTTCTTAGCAAGATGGTACTGCCCGTTGGTACGGTTAACCATCACTAATTCTTTACCGTCTGGTGTTATCGAACCCGCAAGGTTCATATCACCATCAAAGGTCAATCGCTGTGAC
The DNA here is from genome assembly GCF_000690035.1 of Pseudoalteromonas sp. S3431. Lineage (NCBI taxonomy): Bacteria > Pseudomonadati > Pseudomonadota > Gammaproteobacteria > Alteromonadales > Pseudoalteromonadaceae > Pseudoalteromonas > Pseudoalteromonas sp. S3431. The sequence continues at coordinate 46,417 of NZ_JJNY01000038.1, read as the reverse complement.
CTACCAGTTTTTAAATTTAACTTATAAATCTGAGCATTACCACCCCTTTCAGAGGTAAACACTATATCTTGACCATTTGGATACCAAGATGGCTCAGTATCTATACTACGATGTCGCGTAAGACGTGTTTCTTTGCGTGTTGCCAAGTCTAATAAGTAAACTTCTGTAGCACCCGTTTTGTCTTTAGAAAGCACTAAAAGAAGCTTTTTACCATCTGGCGAAAACTGCGGAGCACCGTTAATACCGCGATAACTTGCAATAACTTCACGCTTACCGGTATACAAATCTTGAATATAAATTTGGCTTTGACGGTTCTCAAATGTCACATACGCTAATTTTGTGCCATCAGGTGACCAAGCCGGTGACATTAGTGGCTCTTTCGAACGTAGTAACACCTGTTCGTTAAACCCGTCATAATCTGATACAACAAGCTGATAAGGCTTATCATCACCATCTCGTACAATTACGTACGCAATCTTGGTTAAAAAAGCACCTTTCTCACCCGTTAATTTCTCATAAATGACATCACTAATACGATGTGAATAACGACGGAAACCACTTATGCCAATAACACTATCTCGTGCTTCTAAAATATGATCTTGGCTTTTAAGTAACTTACCATTACTCATCATTTGCGTTTCACCACCCGTGATTTGACCACGAATAACATCGACTAACTCATAACGTACTAAATAACGTCCATCAGTCTGTTGCTCAACCTCGCCAACAAGTATCGCTTCAACACCTTTATTAACCCAAGATGCATAATCAATGTCAGCATCTTTGTTTGGTTGTTGCGGCATTTGCATAACATCTACAGGCTTAAACTTACCACTACGCATGAGATCTGCAGCAATAACATCACTTATTTTTTCAGGAATTGGACCAACACCATTGTATTTAAACGGCACAATTGCAATAGGTCTTGCACCATCTACACCTTCTGTTATTACAATTTCAAGGGCTGCGTTAGCAATGCCCTGAAAACCAAATAACAGCACTAAACAGGCAATTTTTACTTTGTTGAACATATCATTCCTTTAGAATTCTGGCTTGATTGTTAAATTAATATTCTTAAGTTGTTCGAATACGTCTTTGTCTTTAGATACCGGTAATGTGTCAGCCATACGAACAGCCCTAAGTGCAGCCTCACAAACTAGTTTATCGCCGCCTAATGATTTAACTTGTGTTACTAAACCATTAAAGCCTAAACGAATATTTACTCGGCACTGCTGATTTTTCATTTTCTCGTCGATCAGTAAGTTCTGCTGAATACGCGCCATAATTAGAGCGCGATATTTATCAACTTCACCCACGACCTGTTGTTGACGTATTTTACTACGCGCAGCCTGCTCTTTAGCAAGTTGTTCTTGTAACATTTGTTCTTGTAGGGCCTGTTGACGCTGTTGTTCAGCCTTTTTAGCACGTTCTTTAGCCTCTTCATCACGCTTTTTACGTTCATCTTCAGCTTTTTTAAGTGCTTCTTCCTCAGCTTTACGCTTATCGGCAGCTGCTTTTGCTGCACTTTCAGACTCTTGCTTTTGTTTTTCGGCTTGTTTTGCTTTAGCACGTTCCTTTTGTTCTATTGCGCGTGCTTTTTTAGCTTGTGCTTGCGCCTCGGCTGTTTCTTTTTCTTTAGCCTTACGTTCTTGCTCTAATTTCTTAATATGACGGGTTTCTGACTCGCGCTGTTTGCGCGCATTTGCAGCTCTGCGCTCTAAATCACGGATGCGTTTGTCTTCTGCCTTTTTTTTGTCTTTTTCTTGCTTTTGGAGTTCAGCTATTTTCTGCTCAACCATTTTTTGGTCAACTGTCACAGCTGACACCGCTTTATCAACATCAGGTATAGCTTTATTAAGCGTTACTTCCATAACCTTTGGTGCTGGCGGGTGAATGTTTGCCGATGCATATAAAAAACCACCCAGCGCCACATGCAAAACTACTGATTTAATTAATGAACTACTCATACCGTTATTTTGTCCCTTCGAAGGATTCTGTCATTAATCCAACTGACGGTACACCGGCACTTTTTAAAAAGTCCATTAAGAGCAATACCTCTTGGTATGATACTTTTCCAGATCCCTTTATCATTACAGGTACATCAGGATTTTTCATTAGCTGTAACTTAATCACAGCCGCTACATCAAGCGCCTCCATCGGAGCCTCTGGATCAGTCCCTACACTAACGTAATATTTACCTTGTGCGTCAATCGAAGCAATAATAGGTGGCGCATCTTTAGTATCAACTAAATCTGACTCCGTCATTTTAGGCAAGTCGACTTTAACACCATGTGTAATAAGTGGCGCTGTTGCCATAAATATAATCAGTAGCACCAACATTACATCAATGTAAGGAACTACATTAATTTCTGCGACCGGACGGCGCTTCTTACGCTGATACATTCGCTTGGGCCTCTATTTGTGTAGCTGCTTGACGGTGTAAAATATTAGCGAACTCTTCCATAAAATTAATGTAGTGAGATTCTAGCTTTTCAACTTTATTAGAAAAACGGTTGTAAGCAATAACAGCAGGAATAGCTGCAAACAAACCCATTGCTGTGGCAATAAGTGCTTCTGCTATACCAGGTGCTACCATCTGCAACGTAGCTTGTTTAACTTCACCTAATGCTATAAAAGCATTCATAATGCCCCATACAGTACCAAACAAGCCTATATATGGGCTAATTGAACCCACTGTCGCTAAAAATGATAAGCTTGACTCTATTTTCTCTATTTCTCGAGAGAGTGCCACGCGCATAGAGCGGTGTGTACCTTCCATTACAATACTCGCACTTTGAAAGGTGTTTTTCTTATGTCGTGCAAACTCTTTAAAACCGGCTGTAAATAGAGCTTCAATACCTTCAGATTGACCGTTACGTGATGAAATTTCGTTATATAGTTTACTTAAATCAATACCAGACCAAAATTTTTGTTCAAACTTTTTAGCACTTGCTAACGCATCTGATATTGCTTTTTTACGCTGAAAAATAATTGCCCATGACATTACAGACATAGCAACTAGCCCTAACATTACTAGTTGAACAAGCAAACTGGCTTCTAATATTAAATCCAAAAAATTAAGCCCTGATCCCACGTGAAACTCCTAAATAGTATCAAAATACGTCAAATTGATTGATTTGTGTAAATATGACCGCTCGTGCAGCCAAAAGTTGCACATAGTGTATCGAGTCCATTTCAAACTGACAACGATATTGCTATGAATAAGCAACAAAAAACGTTGAAATAACCTTTATTTCGCAATTATCTAGCAAAAGAATTTAAAGCCATTTCCGCTATTTAATAATGTGCTCAAGATATGCTTAAATATACAAGCAAAACATCATAAAACGCCTCATTTATTCAAAATCACTGCATAAACACTCAAAAAACTTAAACAAAATCTAAAGGTAATAGTAAAACTAATAGCGACAAGCAGTGCAAACTCAAACTTAATCACTAATTTTCATTAACTTACAAACAGAAAAAAACATTAATGAACAAGTTTTAAACAACCAGAAATTTCATTGCATTAGTTTTTATAATCCGAAATTATAAATTTTCTAGTTTGAATAATAAATATATATTGCGTATTATCTCCCCATACCGAGCTGGCACTGAGTGAAATAGCTTCATTAAGCAAAGTTTTTAGTAATAGGATATTTATCGTATTACATTGTTTTACATTTTTAGGATAAAACCTAGTTGTGTAAAATGTAGTTCCCCAAGATTACTTCCTTCAACTTGTTGTTTACCCGCATTTTTTGCGGGTTTTTTTTTGCCAAAAAAATTGAAATCATTTAATACCAATTTGCTTAATTGAGCGATCTATTTTGAGATAAGAAAATCGTATCTATAACAAGGCAAAAATTTCGTTATTTAGTTGTTATCACTCATTGCTCTGCATCCATGCAGTCGTATATCAGAAATTTTTTACACGGTTAACGTCAGATTTAATCCCTCTAATTGATTAAGTATTATTGCAAACTAAACAACACTGTAACAGCCTAATACGATAACGGCTATGCAATATACTCTATCTATCTAATAGCCCGCAGCATAGCCACGCAAGTCTTAACGCTCTGTGAATTAAGCGTTAACTGATTATATAGTGGGTAAAATTGTAATAACTTGGTTTAGAGTAACTATGTGAAAATATGGTGGGTAACATTATAAAATTAGGTATACGCGCTTGCTGTACATTTACTTATGCAAGCGCAAGTGATTAATTGAAATTTAGATTAAGTCGTCTTTTTTGGCATTAATCCAAAGTGATGGTATGCACTGTCAGAGACTATTCGCCCGCGAGGTGTGCGCTGAATAAATCCTTGTTGGATCAAAAATGGTTCTATCACATCTTCTATTGTTTCGCGCTCTTCACCAATAGCAGCCGCTACATTGTCGAGCCCTACTGGGCCGCCCATAAATTTTTCAATTATGGCGAGTAAATATTTACGGTCCATATAATCAAAACCACTTTTATCTACGTCAATCATATCAAGGGCTTGCTTAGCTACATCGGCGTTTACTGTGCCGTCAGATTTTACTTGAGTGTAATCGCGTACACGGCGCAATAAGCGGTTTGCAATACGTGGTGTACCCCGCGAGCGCTGCGCGATTTCGGTAGCGCCATCATCACACATTTCTAAATCTAGGTAATGTGCTGAACGCCCTACTATGTGCGATAAATCTTCTACAGAATAAAACTCTAATCGCTGCACAATCCCAAAACGGTCACGCAGTGGCGATGTAAGCGAGCCTGCTCGTGTGGTTGCACCAATAAGTGTAAATGCAGGTAAGTCTAATTTAATAGAACGCGCAGCTGGGCCTTCACCAATCATTATATCAAGCTGGTAGTCTTCCATTGCGGGATACAGTATTTCTTCAACTTGCGGGCTTAGCCTATGTATTTCATCTATAAACAATACATCGCCTTCTTCTAAGTTGGTTAGTAGTGCAGCTAAATCGCCTGCTTTTTCAAGTACAGGGCCTGATGTTGTTTTAATGCTTACGTGTAATTCGTTGGCTACAATATTTGCAAGCGTGGTTTTACCAAGCCCAGGTGGGCCAAATATTAATAAATGATCGAGCGCTTCACCACGGGTTCGGGCGGCTTCAATAAAAATTTCCATTTGCTGCTTAACATGAGGCTGGCCTCTGTAGTCGGCTAAAAGTTTTGGTCTTATTGCACGATCTATAGAGTCTTCATTTGTTTTTTCAGTCGCATCAATTAAGCGATCCGCTTCAATCATGGGTTACTCACAACATAGATTTTAAAGATTCTCTAATAAGAACCTCAGTAGACATATCGGGTTTACTTATCGATTTTACGGCTTTTTGAGCTTGTGGCAATTTATAACCTAATGCAAGCAGTGCCGATACGGCATCATCCGCTGCATTATTAGCAATTGTCGCATCGCTCATTGGCTCTATTACTGCGCTGTCGCTAAATGGCGTAAATAAATCATTACCCCAATCTTTTAGCCTGTCTTTCATTTCGAGTACTAAACGCTCGGCTGTTTTTTTACCTACACCGGGTAATTTAACAAGCGATGTTGAGTCTTCGTTATTTACACAACTTACAAATTGTTTTGCCGACATGCCCGATAAAATAGCTAAGCCAAGCTTTGGCCCTACGCCATTTGCTTTTAATAGCTCTCTAAACAAGGCACGTTCAACTTTATTATTAAAACCAAATAATAGTTGAGCATCTTCACGCACTACAAAGTGCGTATAAACAATCGCATTTTCACCAATTTTTGGTAAATCGTAAAAACAGGTCATTGGCATTTGTACTTCGTAACCTACACCACTTACTTCGAGTAATATTTCTGGTGGCTGTTTTTCGACTAAAATACCATTTAAGCGGCCTATCATAATTATTTCCTTAAACGTCCTCTAACAGTTTTGCTTGCGCTGCCCGCTAGTTTAATTAAATTTTGTTCTGAATGGGCGTGGCAAATCGCAATAGCGAGTGCATCAGCTGCATCGGCCTGTGGCGTACCGGGTAGTTTTAAAATATTTTTTACCATGTGTTGCACTTGTGTTTTATCTGCGCCACCGTTGCCTACTACTGCTTGCTTAATTTGCCTAGCTGAGTATTCAAATACGGGTAAGTCGGCCATTGCAGCGCCAACAATCGCAGCGCCTCTAGCTTGGCCTAGTTTTAAAGCTGAATCGGGGTTGTGCGCCATAAATACTTTTTCAATGGCAAAGGTTTCTGGCGAAAACTGCTCAATAAGCTGTGTAATGCCTTGGTAGATCATTTTAAGCCTAATCGGAAAAGGATGATCGGCTAACTTAATACAGCCACTGCCTAAGTATGTAAATTTAGAACCTTGATGGGCAACAACACCATATCCGGTCAAACGTGAACCAGGATCGATCCCTAAAATAATGGCCAAACAGCGCTCCATTGTTATTATTTTTAAATTACGCTAATAATGCCAGAGCACTGTATAAATTACCAGTACAAAGAAAAACAAAAATGCCCACAAACTAGGTGGGCATTTACAGGAGCATGTTAGTTTAGCTTACCCTAGGGCACGCACTAACCCTTGGGTGTTTTGTTTAAGTGTTCGGGCAATCATTAAATAACCTAAACCTGCCACAAATACGCCACCAGCTACCGGCCCAATAACCCATATATGTGGGTGTAACTTACCTGCTAGGTCAAACATTTGTTGCTGCACAATCAAAAGCGCTATATCGCTAAAAAATGCGGCAACTAAACCAGCTAAGCCACCTAGTAATAAAAACTCATACAAGGTCGCATTTTTAATTAATCGGCTTTTAGCGCCAAGCGTTCTAAGTATGACAATTTCTTGCATACGCTCACCTAAACTAGCTTGCACTTGCGATATAAGTACAAGCGCGCCACACAGCACAACAATTGCAAGTACAAAACCAATGGCGAGCGATACTTGCGAAATAGTAGTTTGTATTTGCTTAACAAAGTTATCAATATCAATAGCTGTAATAGTAGGGTAAGTACGTAATAACTGGCTAAAGTCACGTTTTTGATCTGGATTTATACGTACCGACGAAATATACGTCGCCGGAAAATCTGCAAGTACATCAGGACTTAAAATAATAAAAAAGTTAGGTTTAAGCGTGGCCCAATTTACTTTGCGCACACTGGTGATTTTAGCGTCGAACGACTGCGAACCAATTAAAAATGTAAGCGTATCGCCTATCTCAACATCTAAACGCTCAAGCATCGACTCCTCTACTGAAGCCTCAGCCATCGCATTTTCACCAAACCACGTGCCTTGTGTTACTTCATTTTGATCAGGCACATCTTTAAGCCATGTAAGATTTAGCTCACGACCAATACCTGCACGTGCTTCTTCGTCTTTTTTCTCGTTGTCTTGCAGCGATACAGAACGTGCTACCAACTCGCCGTTTACCGCATTTACACGTCCACGAATAGTGGGATAAAACTCTGATACCTGAATATCTTTTTGTGCTAAATATTCATTAATTGGCTCAAGCTCGTTTTGCGTAATATTAACTAAAAACGCATTAGGCGCGTCGCTTGGTAGTTGCGACTGCCAATCAGATATCATGTCGTTTTTAAGTACCACTAAAAACAGCAGTAATTTAATCGCTAATGAAAAACTAATTAACTGTACCGCGTTCACATTTGCACGCTTTTGGATAGATGCAATTGCAAGCGACCAACTGTTACCTGGCTTAAGTCCTAATTTTCGACCGCCGCCAAATATTAATTTAGATATCAAAAACAACACACCAATTAGCGCAAGTGTTGATATAAACAAAATAAGCGTTATTTTTATGTTGTTACTAAATAACCACATTAATAAAAATACGGTTAGCGCGCTCATACTTAAATGCACACGACTTACTGCCAACTTATCGCCTAAGTTACGGCGCAGAACTCTAAGCGGTGGAATATCAAATAAATCAAATAACGGTTTAATAGAAAACATAACAGCACAAATTACGCCGGTGCTTATAGCCACCAGCCAAGGTTTAAAGCCACCTAAGGGTAACTCTGTGCCCATACTTTTTGATAAGTAACTTGTTGCTATTTCTTGCAAGCCATAACCAATTAACAGCCCTATACTTACCGCCATTGCACATACAAGCAATAAATGAAGCATGTATATTTTGCGGATCATTGAGCGGCTACCGCCGAGCGTTTTCATCATCGCTACTGGGTCGTATTGGCGTTCACAATAACGTTTTGCTGAAACAGCTATAGCCACTGCAGCCAAAATAATACCTAATAGGCCGGCAAGTAATAAAAAGCTCTCTGCGCGGTTTAAACTGTTTGAAATGGGTGATTGGCGGTCTTTAACGCCATACCATTGTTGGTTTTCTTTCATTTGTGGTTTAAGCCACTCGTAAAAGCTATTTATGTCGGCCTCACTACCTGCATAAAGTTGGCGGTAATAAACACGACTACCCGGTTGCACAACTTCGGTTTTTACCACATCGTCAATATTAATAAGCACGCGGCGGCTACTCGAAAATACATTAAATGGCGCGTCTGGCTCTTCTACAATAACTTTTGAAACATTAAATAATGCAGCGCCGAGCTCTACTTGCGCGCCTATATCAATATTTAAACTGTAAAATACCGATTCACTTAGCCACACATTACCCGGCGTTGGTCCGCTATTAGCAACCTTAGTTTCACCGGTTAGGGTATCTTTAACTTTTAACTGCCCTTTTAGCGGGTACGCATTAGATGCCGCTTTTACTGAGCTAAACTGCATTTCATCATCGGCAAACAGCATAGTGTCGAAATACACCATTTGCGCCGTTTTTAAATTTTGGCTCTGTGCTTGAGTAATAAAAGCGGTGTCCAGAACATGATCGCTTGCAAGTACACGGTCTGCTGCAATAAAAGCACTGCTTTTTTGCGCAATACTTTGCCCTATTCGCTCAGTAACCATCGACAGTGTAAGCACGGTTAACACAGCAAGAGCGATAGCTGCGCTTATAACCGTGAGCTCACCACGGCGAAATTCTCGTGAAAATAATTTAAGCGCTAACTTAACCCACATTAGCAACGTCCTCTACTTGGCTTTTTACCAGTAAACCCGCTTCTATTTGAATAATGTGCTCACATTTTTGTGCAAGCCCTTCATCGTGAGTAACCAAAATAAGGGTAGTGCCGTGTTGCGTGTTTAAATCAAATAATAAGGATTCAATCATTTTACCGTTTTTGCTGTCTAAATTAGCCGAAGGCTCATCAGCAAATAGTATTTTAGGTGTACCAATAAAAGCTCGCGCAATAGCAACACGTTGTTGCTCACCGCCAGAGAGTTGCGACGGGTAATGATCAATTCGATGGCTCAAGCCTACTTTTTCAAGCAAAGCAATTGCTTGCTCTTTCGCATCACTTTCGCCAGCAAGCTCTGCTGGTAGCATAACGTTTTCAAGCGCCGTTAAGCTTTGTACTAACATAAACGATTGAAACACAAATCCAATTTTAGCCGCGCGCAGTGCAGCACGCTCTTCTTCATCTAAATTGTGTAATGGCTCGCCATCTAAAAATATTTCGCCGCTGCTTGCGGTATCCAGCCCCGCTAATAAACTGAGTAACGTTGATTTACCAGAGCCCGACGTGCCAACAATAGCAACAGACTCGCCATGCTTGACATTAAAGCTGATGTCGCTGAGGATGGGCAGCTCACCTTCAAAGGTAGAGACTACTTTAGACAAACCATTAACCTGAATTATATTTAATTGAGAAAGCGCTGACATATGACTCATTCAATCCTTCGTTTAGTATTCATTTTATTTTTAGTTATCAAACCGCTGAGCGCAGCAGCCGACAACACGATTTTAATACTCGGTGACAGTTTAAGCGCAGCCTACGGACTTCAACAAGAAGAAGGCTGGGTAAAATTGTTACAAGATAAATACGATGACGAACACGCCGACATTGAACTTATCAACGCCAGTATTAGTGGCGAAACATCTGGTGGAGCCCTACGCCGTTTAGATGCATTGCTTGAGCAATACGAACCCACTCATGTACTTATTGAGCTAGGTGCTAATGACGGTTTACGTGGTTTCCCTGTTAAAAAAATGCAAACTAACTTAACGTCTCTTATTCAAAAAAGCCAAGCAGCTAATGCAATGACCGCCTTAATGGAGATTTACATTCCCCCTAATTACGGCCCGCGTTACAGTAAAATGTTTACTGACACTTTTTCGCGCGTTAGCGAAGAGACAAGTGCGCATTTAATGAACTTTTTTATGCTAAACATTGCCAGCCAAGCTGAGCTAATGCAAAACGATAGTTTACACCCTAACAAAAAAGCTCAGCCAATAATACGAGATGAGATGTATGACTCGATCAAAAAGTGGTTAAATAAAGACTAGCCAATTAGTACATCGCAAGAGTGCTATTTTAGCGTTCTTGCGTAATAAACATCCAAACAAACAATCGCTTATTGATTTTTAAAAAAATACACGTACTATTGCATACAAATCGGTATGTGGCGCAGCTTGGTAGCGCACTGTCATGGGGTGGCAGGGGTCGAGAGTTCGAATCTCTCCATACCGACCAATTAATTCCTCTTTATTTCAAATTGTTATAAATTAAACTCTCTTCTTTATCGCACTATTAAATTATTAGCAGGACTAAGTTGAACTCAGGTGCATATTTTGAAACTCAGATAGGTTTTGCTTTAGTTCAGCTTTTACCTATTTTCCCGATAGCACTGCTTTTATTTATATTATTTAAATTTTCTGACGTTACTCAATATATTTCAGAGATTTTAAAAATAAGTAGCAACAAATTTCTTTTGGGTTTTGGTTTTTTATCTTGCGTTTTGGTATCGGATAGTATCTTTGGTTACTTTAAAGTTTCACATTTACGCCAAATCATTGATGAGAAAAAGTATCAGATGGTAGTTGGATGCGTGAAACATTACAATTCTGAGACTTCACCAACAAACTACCGTACGGAAACGTTCGTAATCGAAAATACAAAATTCCAATTTAACAATTACACTCAAAGTTTATATTTTACTGGCGATGATCATACCGATAACTTCATCACTAAAGGCCAGTGTATGGAAATCAGTTATGTCATAGACGGTCAGAAAAATCACATTTTTAAAATCGTCCCGTTAACGAGGCGTGACTAATGTCCGCAATTGGGACTAAGCAGCGGGTTGACCTGACCCGATAAAGTAGACATTGAGTAGCTAGTTGATTTAACTCGTACCATCTAAGTAATATGATAAAAGAAGTTATTTAGTTTTTATATAAAAACAATCTTCGCTTCTAATAATACTCTTAATTAGCAATAACTTACCCTTTTACTATTAATAGAAAAGACTAAAATAAGAACCCTACCACGTTAAGGTAAAAAATTACCTCTGATAAAGCTGTTACATTCACTTGGCCATTATAAGCAAATATACCTTCATTGAAAAAATCAAATAAGCTATTGAATAATATTGGTTTTATTTATTAAATTGCAAGCAGCTGCTATATGTAATATCATTGATTACAAGTGTAATCTGTGTTTTTTATTTACAGATTTATTAAATGATTAAGGGAACATAGTTTATGGGAAAAAATATATTTTTTTGTCTTTTTGTAGGGTTGTATGGAATAAAAGCTGTTGCACAACAACACAACTTTGCTGAATTAATGCAGTGCCATAACTCTTCAGAAGCTCCTGGCATGGTTGTTAGATTAGAACAGTCAGGTAAACATATTTATAGTGGTGCGGTTGGTTTGGCAAATATTGATACTGAGAGGCCTCTCAATGTAGATGATATATTTCAAATAGGTTCTGTCACGAAAACATTTACTGCTGCAGCGATCTTGAAACTATCGGAAGAAAAAAAGCTATCATTACAAGATACATTAGAGCAATTTATTCCTGATATTAACCCTGAGTTTAGGTATTTAACGATTGATAGAGTTTTAAGCCATACTTCTGGCCTGCCAGATTACTTAGGGGAACCTTCAGTAAGTAAAATTTATGATAAGTATGCTTCTATTGACTTAGTTATACAAAATATAAGTAAACAACATCTTAACTCTGAGTCTGGTAAAAAATATAGTTATTCAAATTTGGGTTACGTCTTTCTGGGAAAAGTCATTGAAGTTGCTTCTGATACTTCATATGACCAGTTCATGTCAAACACATTTTTTAAACCTCTGAAAATGGATAATACTTTTGTTATTACTAAAGGAACATCTGCTGGGAAAGTAAACGGCTACACTACTAGTCGTAATGAGCCTAAAAAGTATATTAACCCTGAAGATTCAACTGAAAGGCAATGGAATGTTGATCGTAGTTGGATCTATTCTGCGGGCGCTATTGCTTCTACACTTGCTGATATGCACCTTTGGCAAAATGCATTAAAGTCAGGGCATGTAATTTCAAAAGAAAACTATAAACTAATGACCACCAAGGCATTATTAAATAATAATTCGCATGTGGATTATGGATATGGCTTAGATATATACAAAATAAGTGGATTAGATAGCTTTAGCCACCAAGGTCAGGTTCCCGGATTTTTTGCTTGGCATGTCTATTTCCCAAATGAAGATTTAACCGCTACAGCTTTAACCAACATCGACACAAAACACCCAGGCCCTGCTCTATTAGACATGATAGCGCTACAACTAAATTTATCTCCTAAGCAAGTAAATAGTCAAAAAGCAAAGGCCCTAGCAGCATCTTTAGTTGGAAGTTATCGTTCTTCCGATTCGAAAATTTTAAATATTTTGTTCGAAAACGGTACACTTTATTCCCAATATGAAGGTGAGAATAAACTAAAAATCATACCCCGGGAAAACAACTCGTACTCTTATGAGTGTACTGAGAATTACTTTCAGCTTAGAAAAAATAATGGAAAACATGAAATCGTCCCAGTTTATTTATATCAAGGTGAGCAAGATGCACTTGTAAAATTAGAATTATAAAAAATAGGCTAAGGTTACCAACGGCTGCCCTTGGCACTAAGCTGTCGGGGAACTAGTCCTGAAAGTTCTAAACCTTATTGTCTCAGTTTCATATTTTGCTGTTTAATTTCAATCTAAGTGCCCTGTCACATTAAGTTATCCAATATCTTTTATGTTCTTAAACTAAGACTGGTATAAAGTACAGCAGCCTGTTGAGTTGGTTTTTCGCCCGTTTCTTTGGTTTTTTTAACTGCTTTTTAACAAGCTGCTGCGAATTACTTCGCTTTTTAATCGCAGTGTCTGTAGCTGCTTTTTCTGCCTCCCCTTAATTTCATCACTCAATGAATTAACTTTTGACCACTACAGCACTTTGCAAACCTCCTTAGCAGGTAAAAGGTGGAGTTTGAAGTCATACCCACAACCACTCGTACCACAACTGTGAATTAACTCTAATGCACTCGTTTTAGATTTTTTATAAACAGTTTTACCCGCAGATACTAGTCCTACTTTGCAAATAGGTTGTGTGGAAATGAGATTGTTCTTTTTCGATAAATATTGTTGCTTATTGGGTACGGAAAAGGTTAAACCTTCAAAATTAGGTAATGGTTTAGCTGTGATTTTTTTAATAAATCCTCTTTATCACTCCCAATCTCATTGAAGGTAAGATTAACTTCAATTTCAACCGTCGGAGATTCTTTGAAGATTTCAATTAAAGATTGACGATCCATTAGGGCAATTTCATTTAGTGGGATGGTTGATTCATTTGCTGAAAGACAGCCTGAAACTAGTACTGAGACCACTGCTAATTTATAAAGACGCACTTCTGTATTCCTTTGCATGATTTGTAAATGAGATTTAAATTATCAAGATTTAAGGCAGCCATTTAGAAAACTAAGTGTCTTAAGGGTTATTTTTTTAATGGTATCAAAGCATATAACCATTAAGAGGTGAGGTAGATGAGTTTTACTATCATTAACTAAATTAGACAGCCTCATTAATTAAGCAAACCTATGCACTAAATTTACTTTCTTGGGTTGAGCGTTGGTAATCTCCATTTCTAACGGAGGCCGCAGAGCTATATGAAATTAATTTTAAATCTTATATAACTTTATTTAATTGCTTCACTTGGTGATCAAAAATATCATTCATCTTTGACATAGTCTCAGTTGCGAGTTCAAAGTACTGATTACTATCTATCGCAACTTTAGCTGCACCAACTAATTCTGACGTCATCACTTCTATTAATTTATTCATACTTTCAGTCGCTTTTTTCACTAGATTAGTGTGGGTATGGTGCTCTTCTGGTAGATGTGATAATCGTTGTAAAGTATCAATAGTGGTTTTTGCCATTGTTTGAATTAAAAAATTTAACCTGATTTTATCAACACTTGAACAGCATTGTTGAACAGCAACGCTCACTCCAATGGCTCGTGACTGGCCTATATTTTCTGTCGTTAATATTAACTCGCGCCAAACATACCCTATATTATTTATTTTTGGTAAAAAATCGGCCGTTAAATGCGAGCTTTCAGCGGTATCCTCTAATAAATAGGCTAAGTTTTTAATCATCATAGTATGCTGTTCAAAACTATTGCTGACCGATGATTTATTGTTAAAACTAAGAAGTCTACCCCAATGATCAGTAAAGGCTGCCCAACGCTCATTTTTAGCAACAGGTGAAAGCATTAAAGAGTTAATTTCTTGAGAAATTAATTTTTTAATACCAGTCAATTTAGCCTCTGCGTTAGTATCGCCATTTAACCAAGCAGCAGTGAGTCCTCGGTGTTGTTGAGCGAAAATAATTATCCTTTTGATCTGACAAATATGTACGAGTCCGTCTTTTTGTATTTTTTTATTGTTGCTTATTTTCATTTTTTTTATCAAAAAAATAATAAGGATACAAAAAGTAGCTGTAGTTAAGGTTATCCATTGCATATTACACTCCTTAATAAGAACGACTATTGCCTTTGGGTTAATTTACGTAAATGATTTGCAACTAATTGAGATTGGACCGCTATATCTGAATTAGCTTGTGCACCAAGAACAACTTGCGCAATATGTTCAGAAATCTCATGGGTTGCAGCTGCCTGCTCGGTTGACACATTACTCACTATTTCCATTTGATGCTTAACCTGCTCAGTTGCTTTTTCGATATCGTTAAATGAAATATCGACCTCATTAACTTTTTGAAGGCAAACATCAGTTTGTATAACGACCTCACTCATCGTGCTAACAATCTCACTGCTTTCTTTCAATACATCATCAATATTGGCCACAATACTGTCCGTAGAATTATGTGTACGTTTAGCTAAAGCTCGAACTTCTTCTGCAACAACAGCAAAACCTAAACCAAACTCTCCTGCTCGAGCCGCTTCAATTGAAGCATTAAGTGCTAGTAGATTTATTTGTTGAGAAATTTGTTGTATCGATTCAGTGATCTTTTCAACATTTATAACTAATTCATTCAACGAAACCATACGCTGCTGGGTTATTTTGGCCCTTTTATTTACGTTGGTTACCGCATTACTTAGTGACACTAAAGTGTCTCTACCCTGATTAGCTATTTCTGAAGCTAAACATGAAGAGTGATGTGTTTTAGATATTTCGTTATTGATCTCGCTTAGTGAATGGCTCATTTGTGTCACTGCTGATGCTGTTGAATTTATAGCGTCGGATTGAAGCAAAACATTATTTTTTACTTCCGATGAAATTTCAATAACCTGAATCGCGGAATACTCAACCTCTTTATTTTTTTCATTATGATGGGTAATAACTCGACCTAACTCACGATATTTTACTAGTAACTCCTCAATAAATTCTGAGTTTGCCAAACTGTTAAAATGAATATCGCGGTGATCGAAATTTTTAGTATTAATGTGTTCAATAACACTCTTTATTTGTTTTAATTGTGAACTTGCAATACAAGCAATGCCCGATAGAAGATATAAAAGAACGACAACGACAAAAACAAAGATTAACTTCACTATTGGAAAATAAAATAAACTTACAAAAAAGCCAAAGAAGATAGTTAATGTTATCCAAAAATAAATTTTTAATCCTAAATTTTTTATTAATAAAGTTATAGGTAAAAATATTATCAAAATAGTGTGGCCCAATTAAGAATGCGGATGATTTTTAATTGCAAGATACGAACCAACATTTAATAACCTGATTTTAAACAGTATTTTATTTTTTAATTTATAAGTAATTAACTATTATGATGATAACGAAAAATAATGCTCTCTTTTGGTGCATTTACTTCTATATTTTATTGATTCCATTTAAAAGAAATATTCTTACTTTTTAAACGGTATGACAGACATGCTTTAGTACCCTTGTGGGCTAAGTAAAAACCGAGCAAATCGATAATAAATCTATGTTATTAAATATTTATATCAGAGTTCACATTGGTTATTTTATGAAAGGAATTTTTTGATAGTTTAACTTTAAGCTAAGATGACAAGCTAAGCATTTATTTTATAAAAACTAAGTTATAAAAGCGCCTAAAGGCGTATCTATAATATTTAAAAGGTACTACTTTAGTGCTTACGCCATACACCATTGCGTACCATGTCTTGCCCGGTTTGGAATATATCTTCAGTAATACCGCGCGCTAAAAGTAATTTTTGTTGGTCATCAAACACGGCTACAAAACGACTACCATCACTATTGTTTGTTGCCATACCAACGCCCGAAACCCCCTTAAGGCCAAGACCGCCGTTTTCTACATTTAATAAAAAGCTTTCTAATTCGGCTAGACTAGAAATTACATCATTTTCTTTATTCATTTTAACACTCTTTTAGTAAGGCCTTGGCTAGGCTTTTAAATCATTATGTGGCTAGTTTATAGAGAAGAGCCAAAAACTTAAACCCTTGGCTCAGGTTAGTCACTAAATCGACTTTATAGCTAACTCTAAATTGCTTAGCGCACAACCAAACTCTTTTGCATTGATGCGATGATACTGTGTGTCACTCGTTGCTGTGAGGCTAATTATAAACTCGTCTTGTTGGGCTACCGCACTTTGCTCTTGGCTTAGGCACATAGCTTGAGTTAGTGAGCGCAGTTTTGAATTTTTTAAAATTGCACTAAAACGCTGCACAGGCAGTGGAGGTATTTTTATAGCCGGTAACGCTTGGCTTATAGTGCGATCACTTAGAGTAAACGTGTTATTGGTAATATCAATTACACTGCCTGTAGGCCAGTAGGAGTAGCTATAACTTTTACTATTTGGTTGGGCTTTACCTTGGTTAGCTAAATGTACTACACCACTTTTGCCTATTACGGTTATTAAACTACCTTCTGGTGATTTAATAACAACCAAAGCCGTATTTTCATCAATACCAAAACCATGTTGAATCTCTGTTTTAGTATTTTTGACTTCGTTTTTATTTAACGCTGCCGCGAGCCTAAATGTACGGTTTTGTTCGCTAAATTGAGTATCTAGTACACCAAAGTTAAAACTGCCCAGCCCACCAGCATTAGTGTTATTTTCACTTTTACGAAGTGCCTCAAGGCTTGTCGTATTTGTAAGCATGCCCGTCACTTTACTTTGGATTGCAGCACCGGCTCCTTCACCTACAATTACTGGGCGAGTTTGCAATGCTTGCGTCCACGGGTATGGGTTATTGTTTTGATCAAATAATATCTTGTGTGTTAAAGCCGCATCACCATCATTAAACATAACGCCGGTACTGCTTTTAATAAGTGATACAAGTGCATTAGTGCCACTTCTACATAAAGCGTATTCGGCCTTTGTGCGATCGAGATAAATCACTTCGCGGTTATACACATTCATTAATGTATTTCTGAGCGCTGGTAATTTATCGCACGAGTTACTCGTAATCGCTTTAGCAAGCGCGGGCGTTAGTGCTAACCATTGAGTGCTTATATTTGATTGCTCTAAAAGACTCTGCGCTACATCTGCCGACTCATAAGGGTCGCGGCTCGATGCCGTAATAGCAAGCATTGTAGGTTTTACGTTATTAACTTTTAAACTGCCCGACACAAATTGTAAAATATTATTAGTCGCGCTCTCGTTATTGAGTTCAGTGTTTACTTGTTCTTTCAAACGCTCGCCATCATTATCTAATTGATGCGTTTCTAACATATCAAACAAAAAATCGAACTCTTGATCTGTCAAACGACTTAGCTCTTCGTTATTTATATCACGCCATAGCCAAAGCAATTCAGCTTTAGTCATTGGTGAAGTACTTTTAGGATGTAATGCGGTCAACGAGTTAAACGTTTCCAACTTAGTTACGCTGTTATTATTGGGCCAGCGTGAGTTAATTTGATTAATTTTAGCGCTTGTGATTGTAAATAAACGATGCTTTTTACCTAGAATTTTCGTGTTATTTTTACAACTTTTTAAATTCGAACTAGAGCATACCGAAAATGTGCTACCGGCTAAAACCAACGTTTGGCTTTGCTCTTTACAAGCTAAGTTTGTTGAAAATACAACCATTAAAAATATGGCAAAAGATTGTGTTAATTGCAGTTTTTGGCAAAACTAAAAATACGTATTTCATAATATAAACTCTAAGGCCTGCTGACCTTTCAGGATTAAAATTTGTTCTATCTAGGGGCGGTTTAATCGCAGTACGATATTTTTAGCCTCGTAGGAGTAAGTACTTAACCTGAACTCTGGATAATAAATCTATCTCGAGCAGCTATTTTCAGCACTAACTGCGTTGAATTTGCTAAAAGTCTCTGGCTAGAGAAAATAAATTAAAATATCAAAATCATTCAATACGTTAGTAAATCTCTTAACCAGATTTTAGGTTAATTTATATAGTAATGGTTAGTAAATTGAGCCGTTCAGTTAAATCTAAAACATTAACTCAATAAAGTAGTCGCCAATTACTACCGGAATTAAAAGACTTGTTTTTCATTATTTTTAGCAGCTATAAATTTTGTTCCGTGTTTATTTATATGAGCCTCATAATTTTTAACCGTAATAGGTTGTGCAAAATAAAAACCTTGGAACTCTTTACAACCCATTTCCGCCATAATAGCAACTTGTTCTTGCGTTTCAACACCTTCGGCAACACATTTTATATCTAATTCTTCGCACATAACGAGTATCGCTTTTACTAAACTCTTTTGACGTGAAGAATGAGTAATTTGACTGATAAGAGAACGGTCGAGTTTGAGCTTATTTATAGGATAATGGGCAAGACGAGCAATATTTGAGTATCCGACCCCAAAATCGTCAACTGATATTATAAAACCCCACGATTGCAATGTTTGCATTAGCTTTAATGAATGGCCTTGATTTGCTTCAAGTGAGGTCTCAGTAAGCTCTAACTCTATTTGCTGCGGCTTTACGTTAAAATCAGCTAAAGATTTTACTAGTTTTGAAATAAAGTCAGGCTGGCTGAAATCAATTAAAGATATATTTATTGCTATAGGCACACTTGGCATATCTATTGTAGACCACTGAGCAATTTGAGCACACACTTTTTGAATAATCAAATCAGTTAACCTACTGATCATTCTGTACTCTTCTGCAATAGGTATAAATACAACTGGTGATACGTTGCCAAGTATTGAACTATGCCACCTCGTGAGTGCTTCGAGCCCTATGCACTCTCCTTTAGCATTCACTTTTGGTTGGTAGTACACCGATAAATCACCTTGTTGAAGCGCTTCATCGAGCAACATTGATATTTCGTATTTTTCTATAAACGCTTGTGATTGTTCTTCACTATAGCTGCAAATAGGAGAATTACTGTTTGCTAATTTAAGTGCTTCGCAGGCATTTGTTAACACTTCAGCACTACTTTTCCCATGATTTGGGTAGCGCGCAAAACCAAATAAAAAAGTTTGCTGACACTTATTTCCAAGTACATTATATGTTTCGTCTAACGTGTTTTTTATATTTACCAAAAGTTTATCTTTTAGTTCGTTTGCCGAATGTGTTCCAACAATAAAAGCCAGTTTCCCCACTCCTACATGCGCACACAACAAAGGGCCTTCTGGCATCTTTTTTAAACGCTTAAATGCACTAATTAGCAAAGCTTGTGAATCAATTTTAGTAAACTTTAAATTTAAATACTCACTATTAGCCGTTTGTGTAACCACAATATAAAAGCCTTTGTGATATTTAATGGTTAATCTGTTGCACTGTGTTTCAAACCATCCTCTATTTGGTAGCTTTGTTTGTGGATCTCTAAAGCGTAAGCGCTTGTTTTCTTGCTCCATTATAGTTAAGTTTTGTTTGATTAACTGTTCTTGAGTACAATCATAAAAATCATAAACACGATAATTAGCACTCATTACGTGCTGGTAGTTAGTCCGAAAAAAACTGTTTTTGTGTTTAACAATTTGATCTTGAGCATCAAGCTCATCAACATCAAGCGAAGGTAATAAATTGAATAGTTTAACGCCATGTTCTTTTAAATGTTTTTTAATATCAAACATATCAATAGCATGTTGATTAAAATCTGTAATCACAAAATTTTCATCT
Source organism: Pseudoalteromonas sp. S3431 (assembly GCF_000690035.1). Classification (NCBI taxonomy): domain Bacteria; kingdom Pseudomonadati; phylum Pseudomonadota; class Gammaproteobacteria; order Alteromonadales; family Pseudoalteromonadaceae; genus Pseudoalteromonas; species Pseudoalteromonas sp. S3431. Next base: position 26,042 of record NZ_JJNY01000038.1, on the reverse strand, counting down.
ACAATAATCTTCGCTTTGTTTGATTCAGTAAAAAGAGCCCTGTAAAGATCGTTTTTATCTTTGAGGTAAGTATTAGCGCTCTTCATACTTTTATTTAAGCGTTTTGCCGCAACAATAGTGCGAGCAAAAGCAAGTGGAATACAAACATTTAAAGATAAAAATATAAGGCTTGTAATATACAGCTTTTCATCAGAAAGTTTAGTTGAGACACCAGATAAAGAAGATAGATTTATGTCGTTAACTATAATATAAAAAGGAATTATATTTAACACAGCATAAAAAATGGCCGTTCTGCACCCTATTAACATTAGTGCGATTAAAGGGCACGAAAACATATATATCGAGCCAATTTTTGCCAGCTCTAAATCGGTCACGAATAAGTTAATACACAGACTTGCTGCAACTATAGAGAGCAGCAGTGCATGCGCACAAAATATATAATACCTTTTGCTTGCTGCTAATAATAAGGTCGTTATAAAAAAGAAACTAACGCTTAGTCCTACAAAGTATAAAATATTAAATTCAGCAGCTTGTTTAGATTTATGAAGCGATATAGCTAGGCATAATAAAATACCGGTTGCAAAAATAATACGTAAAGCACTCACACGCCAATTAGGTATTTGCCCTGTTGGTAAATGATGGTCTTCAAGCAAAAAAAATCGACTGAAAAAGTGCATGGTAATCAATAATGAGACTCAGGTAGCATCAATTAAACATTGATACTAAATAAAAGCAATAAAATACGACTAATTACAATTTAAGTACTACTTTAAGGTTAATTTAAATAGGCTATTCATGTAACAGTTAGCTTTCGAGTGTTTTTACAGCTGTCTTCTTTGAGCTCAAAGCCACTGCATCCTAAAAATTCACCATGCTTAGATTTGCGTTTCCGCATTTCACGCCCACATTTTTCACAAATTGGATGCTGTGTTTTACATTCTATATTTACACATTGTGAATACGTGCTTTTATCAACCGATGGGCTACTACAACTTTTACACACTCGTAGTTTAGTTTCGCAAATTTGCGTGTTAGTACAGCTATAATAATTACCATACTGACCCGTTTTTGGCACAATTAATCCGTCGCTGCATGTATTACACTCTCTTTGCTTTAGTTGCGACTTGTTAAACAACGTTGAAGCGATCTGAATAGGATAATCGTCATTTACTAGTTCTTTTACAAACGCTGAGCATGCATAAGGGTCTGCAATTAAGTACGCTTTATGTTTAGCACGTGTAATGCCTACATAAAGCAAACGCCTTTCCTCTGAGTGAGTGAATTCATCTTGCTCTGGTAATAACGACTCCACCAGCACGCTATTTTGATTATCGCTAGGAAAGCCTAATTTACCTTGTTCAAAACCAATAATAATACAGTAATCGGCTTCAAGCCCTTTAGCACTATGTAATGTCCAAAAATAAAGAGAGTTTGTATGCTTTTTATCTTTTAAATGCTGCTGTACGCTATTTAACATGTATCGATATCGACTAAGTATGGCAATACTCGCTGATGCATCGTTTTTTTGAATCGTGCTTATGCTCTGCTGTACTTTTATTTCTATCGATTTAGTACCTTGGTATAAATCGTCTAATAAAATAACGTGTGGTGTGGTTACTTGCGTATGTGTGCTGATCAGCTTTTTATATTGCTCAGGGTTTTGCATTACAAAACGCCCTGCTACATCGCTAATACTGTTGTTATATCTAAATGTTTTTTGCAACATAGTAAGTGAGTGGCCACCCACCAGCTCATTAAAACGCGTTGTAAACGCTAAATTACCACCCGAAAAACGATAAATTGCCTGCCAATCATCACCTACGGCAGTAAAACGTACACTTTTGCCCTTGTTAATAAGTGTGTTTAAAAAGGCCATACGCGCACCTGATATATCTTGAAACTCATCAACTAAGATATGGCTCCAAGGCACACTAAATTCACCTTTTTTTACAGCCTTTGTTGCATGAATAATCATATCGTCAAAATCAATGGCGTGTTGCGTATGTAGCTCTTGCATATAAGCATTATGTATAGCTATAAGCATTGCGGCATAACGTTGATGGTTTTTGAGTCCACTTTGTTTTATACGTTGTTTTATTTGCGTATTAGTGAGCTGCTCAGCTCTTATGGCTTGCAAGCACTTTAAGTATTTTTCAACCCCTTGTTGTAACAGCCCTGAGTTATTTAACGTGCTAAATACTTCATCGTCATTTAAAGGTACAAGCGCCACACTATGTTGCTTTAAAAGTTTACTTAAGCGCCGCTCTAACTTGCCTTCGAACCAATTGTAGTGAAAAGTCTCAAGTAAAATAGTGTTATTATTTTTATGCAGTTTTCGCTTAAAAGCTATTTGCTCGTTATAGCGTTTTTTATTTATATCGGCGCGTGTATTACCCTCTCTATCAATGTCAAAGTGCTCTAGATAAATATTGTATTTTGATAAGTGAAAATTGGGATTATATTGTGCGTTTAGGGTTATGTCTTCTGCTGAAATCTCTAGCTTATTTTTGTAGTGAGGCTCGTACTCATGCTCAACTGATTGTAAATATAACCAGTTTGAAATAAGTAGCTCTTGATAACTTTTAACTTTAAGCCCTGCAAGGCTTCTATATTCGTTATCTCTTACGTAGCGCTCATACTCAGCACTGCTTTTAAAACTAAAAATATCGACTGGTTCGTGAAGTAAATCAACAACGTTTTTCAAAAATGTAGAGTCGGTCTGCATTTGCTTATAAAGCCATGCGGTTAACCATGTTTTTTGCTGTATTTCATCGGTTGCAAATGTAGAAAGCTTCGTTGATTTTTTCGCGTCTTGTAATAGCTTTAATCCTAGTGCATGAAACGTTAAAATGGCAGGTGGTTTAATACTTAAATTGGCGTGTGCTGCACGTTTAATAAAGCGCTCTTTTAATTCCTGTGCAGCCGTTTTATTGTAAGCAAGTACCAATACCTGCTCTGGCAGTGCTATTCCACGTGCGATTAAATCAAGCGATTTGGCAACCATAACTGAGGTTTTTCCTGTGCCGGCTGCTGCAAGTACTAGATTTTTATCGTTATCGCGTATAACCGCTAAACGCTGCTCTGTAGTGAGCGGGTTAGACTCAACATTATTATAAAAGTTATCTCTTAGGGTAAGCTGCTTTTGTTCATATTTATGGCGTAATTGCGCTACAGCGTCTGCTGTTTTTGGTGTACTACTTAAAATACTTAAAAATTTTACGCTAACAGGCGATAAATGCTGTTGCCACACGGTTTGATTATGTGCGTAATTTTTACTTAAAGAAAAAACAGCTTTATTTAAGATTTCAATGGAACTGTCGCGTAAAAATTCATCAAGGGCATAACGCTTTAAAAGTGTTTTCGCATTGTTCACTTTTTGTTCTAACGTATTTGAAAAATATTTATTTAACGCTTTATTAAGCACATCTGCTTCGGCTTTTTTTAAAAAACTAACGCATGTGTTATTAGGATCACATAAATAAATTTTTGCGCTAAACAAGCTATTTTGCAGCACAGAAAAGTTACTGAAATCACTTAATAAAAATTGCTGTTTAGTCATATCTCTAAAGTGGACAACAAGCACGTCTTGCTCAATACTTACCCACTTAATACGGGTAAAAAAACGACCTAACCAACTTGGTGTGGCAACATACTGCACCATAATACTCAATACAAAAGCAGACTATAAACTAATTGTAACATACTCTTTTATAATAAATTTACTCACAATACTGGCCGTTATTTTACTAAAAATAAAACAACACTGCCTACCAAGATCTTTTATTTAAAATTTATTTTATAGTTGTTAACAATTTTAAACATCTAAAAGTACTTTCTTGTGTAACAATACGCTCACAAATAAAGGAGCTAACATGTTTAAAAAAAGCTTTTCCCTCGTGGGCATCATATTAATGCTGTGTGCTTGCACATCAGAAACAGCATCAGATCTAATTAAAACGAAAGGTATTTGGGCGGGTTTTGAGCTTGTGTCTGACGGAAGTCGTACTCGTATTAATGCAGAGCTAAATGCAGGTGATATGTATGGGTCTAACATCGTATTAAGCGATAGCGACACATTACAAGTAATCGTGCGAGGCACAGCTGTTGAACTTAGTAAAGATACAGATTTTTTAGATGTAGATTACCAAGCCTACATCAACATAACTGATGATAACGAGCCGTTTGATATATTGTTTAACCGTGATGATGAAATAAGCACACGCTCAACTGTTGAACTTCCTCATAACTTTATTATTTTAACACCAAGTAGTGAGCAAAACTTTAGCATAACAAACACAATAACAGTACAACTTGATGGTATAGATACCAATAGCGCCAGCACAATTGAGTTAAGCAGTCATTGCACCACAAATAACAACTCTACATTAATACAATCTACGTCTTCATCTGTTACATCGTCGAGTTATTCATTTAATCTAAATAATTTGATAATGTTTAATGATACGCAAATAGATAAAAGTAAGGCATGCAATTTAACTATTTTGGTTGAGCGGGTTCGCTCTGGCGCTATTTCAGGGGAGTTTGCTAGTCAAAGTTATATTCAAGCTAAACAACAGCGCACAATAAATAATATGACTTTAACGTTTTAATTTGCACGCTAATTTACTCAGCGTTAAGCTACGCCTTTATTAAGTAATTCTAACAATTGTAATTGCCTACTTTTTTATATGGGCTAATAACAATTGATATAAAGGTTTATTATGACTAACAGCACATACCCTATTGGCACACCTGGACAAAAATGGAATAACAGCGATAAAGTCCAATGGTTAGCACGCCAAAACATTAAACGCAGTTACCAAAACGAAGTCGTAACGCTAATTAATGACCTTAAAAGCACCTTAGATATAGAGCAATACGGTCAGCTTAATTACGCCGCTGGCACTTACCCATTATATATATTAAAAACGCCTAACTTTAATGCTAATAAACCAACAGTTTTAATCACCGGAGGTGTGCATGGCTACGAAACCAGTGGCGTACATGGCGCACTTAGGTTTGCTAAAACATCGGCTATGCAACACTCAAAGCAGTTTAATATTATTGTTGCGCCCTGCATTAGCCCTTGGGGATATGAGACTATAAACCGCTGGAACCCTGATGCTATTGATCCTAACCGCTCATTTTACGAAGGCAGCCCAGCTCAAGAATCAGCAGCCATTATGGCGTTTGTAAAATCACTCGATATAGACTTAGTTGCTCATATTGATTTACACGAAACAACCGACAGCGATAACAGTGAATTTAGACCCGCACTTGCTGTCCGTGAAGGCACTACAAACACTAATTGGAACATACCTGATGGGTTTTATTTAGTGGCCGATACCAATAAGCCTGAGCCTGAATTTCAAAAAGTAATTATCGAAGATGTGGCAAAGGTCACGCACATTGCCCCGAGCGATGAAAACAACCAGCTAATAGGCGTCCCTCAAGAGCAATTTGGCGTTATTAACTATGCGGCACGTGAGTTAGGTTTGTGTATGGGCTTTACTGACGCGCCCTATGTAACCACAACCGAAGTGTACCCAGATAGCCCAACAGCCACAGATGAAGAATGTATATTAGCTCAAGTGGCCGTTATAACAAGCGCACTCAAATATATAAATGCAAACACATAATAAAAACTACAGATAAAATGCCCAAGAGGAATATCTACTTGGGCATGTTGTTTATGAAATTTTATCAATCTTAGTTTTTATAAAACTGGCTATCTTTAGTTATGGTTATACTGGCGTCTTCTTGCGCTGTTACTACAAATTGTAACTTGCTAACTTTACGCTCAATATCGTAACCATCTGCAGTTACAGTAACGGGGACTCTTTTCATCACACCTGGCTGTATAAGTGTAGAACTTGGACTTGAGAGTGTTGCTTCTGGCAAGCCCTCTATGGCAATGGTGTAATGCAGTGCTTGCTGCGTTTTATTAATAATAGTAAGTGTATAAGGGTTTTCTACCAGGCCCTCGTAGTTCACTCTATAAAGCGCATTCCTATCTCGTAGTACTGAGGCTTCTATTGGTGTGCGTTGTAGCATCCATGCAAACATAGAAATTATTAACAAAGCCGTTAATGCGCCGTATCCTATTAGTTTTAATCTAAATGGATTGGTTTTTTTACCCTCCATTTGTTTTTCGCTGGCGTATTTAATTAAGCCTTTTTGATAACCAAATTTCTCCATGGTATCGTCGCAAGCATCAATACATAAGCCACAGTTTATACATTCATATTGTAAGCCATTTCGAATATCTATTCCTGCAGGGCATACCTCTACACATAAGTTACAGTCTACACAGTCACCTAGGTTAAGCTCTTTTGGATCGGCTTTGCGTTTACGTGGTCCTCGGCTTTCACCGCGCTTGCTATCATAGGTAACAAGCAACGTATCTTTATCAAACATAACAGCCTGAAAACGAGAATACGGGCAAGCAATTGTGCACATTTTTTCGCGTAAAAACCCTGCATTACCGTAGGTGCAAAAAGCGAATAAAAACACCCAAAAGCTCGTAATACCTGACCATTCAAACGTAAGCATTTCCATATACAAACTTTTTGCTGGGATAAAATATGCCATAAACGAGGTCGCGGTTAAAACTGAAATAACAATCCACGCACTGTGCTTAGTAATTTTTTTGCGCCAAGTACTTAGCGTCCACTGAGATTTATCTAATTTAATACGCTGATTTCGAGTGCCTTCTATGCGTTGTTCTACCCACGAAAACATGAGCATCCATATTGTTTGCGGGCACGTATATCCACACCAAACCCGACCAAGCCAGTTAGTTACAAAAAATAATGCAAAAGCCCCCACCATAAATAGCAGGGCTAAAATCATAAAATCTTGAGGAAGGAGTGTTAGACCAAAAATAGTAAAAGTTTGCGTTGCCACATCAAGCAGCACAGCTTGTTGACCGTTATATTGGATCCACGGTATTGCAATAAAAGTTAGCATTAGCAGCCAACCTAAATTACGGCGTATGCGCTGAAAAAATCCTTTTTGCTCGCGGATATAAATTGGCCCTTCGGTGTTATAGGGCTTAATGATCATGTCTTCTTCTTTAATATCAAACTTCATAGTACTTGCTTCATAATGACGGGTATTAAGCAAGTATTTGCAACTTTCAGACCAAGCTGAAACTTTAATTACTTAATTGATATTAAAGAAATTATTTTAAAAAACAAAAACCAACCTCGCGATATAAAGCGTAATTCGCGATATATCACGAATTTTTAGCAATCCCTAACTTTCGCATTTTTGAGCGTAGTGTACTCTCAGGTAAGCCCAATTTAACTGCCGCCCCTTTTTCACCCGATATTTGCCAGTGCGATAACGCGAGAACAGAGGTTATATGCTGCTTTTGCGCTTCATCGAGCGTAAGTGAAGGATTAATAACGACTTCACCACCCGCTTGCAAAGGCTGACTTAGCTGAAGTACCGCTTGATTAGATAAAATAGCTTCGCGTTCAAGTACATTTTGCAGCTCTCTAATATTGCCTGGCCAATCGTAAGCTTGCAGCTGCGTAATTGCTTTTTTACTTAGCCCTTTTAAGTATTTCCCGAGCCGCTTATTTAGCTGCGCAATTAAATTAGCGCATAAATAAGGAATATCTTCTTTTCGATCTTTAAGGGCGGGTACTTTTATAGGAAATACATTAAGCCGATAATACAAATCAATTCTAAACGTGCCTTTTTGTACCATTTCCCACAGGTCGCGATTAGTCGCTGCAATCACTCTAATATTTACTTTTAGCGTATTGCTGCCACCCACACGTTCAAACTCTTGTTCTTGCAGAACTCTTAGTAGTTTACTTTGCGCCTCAAGTGGCAGCTCTGCTATTTCATCTAAAAACAAGGTGCCTTTATCAGCAAGTTCAAAACGCCCTTTACGGCGTTCATTTGCACCTGTAAACGCGCCTTTTTCATGGCCAAACAATTCCGATTCTAGCAAACTTGGGGTAAATGCGGCGCAATTTACTTTTATAAAGGCTTGTTCGCTACGTTTGCTTAGCCTATACAAATTACGAGCTACTAATTCTTTACCCGTGCCATTTTCGCCAAGTATAAGCACTGTGCTGTCGGTTTCACTTACCAGTTTTATTTGATCTAACATGGTTTGAAATATATGACTTTGTCCAACTAGCCCTGAGTCTTGCCAATCTTCGTTAAGTTCTGCAATTAAGTAGTTGTTTTCATCTTTTAGCTGCTCACTTAAATGCTTTACTTGCTCAAGTGCCTCTTGCAGTGCATTTTGTGTTTGCTGTTGCAGTGATATGTCGCGAAATACCGCTACAGCACCAATTAACTCATCATTTTGATAAACCGGTGTTGAGGTGTATTGAACTGCAAATGAGCTACCGTCTTTGCGCCAAAAAACTTCATTTTTAACTTCACGACGTTTTCCGTCAAACATGGTGCAGTAAATTTGGCATTCATCAGTGGGATAAGGTGTGCCATCAGCATGAGTATGGTGATGATATTGATGTATTTTTTTACCTAATAGTTCCTCAGCGCACCAACCTGTCATGCGCTCAGCGGCAGGATTAACAAACACCGCATTACCCGACAGGTCAAAACCGTATATACCCTCACCGACTGCGTTTAGCAATAATTTAGGATCGTTTAAAAATTGTTTTATCATAAATACACCTCGCGAAATATCGCGAGTATTATGGCAATTTTATACGCTAAGTGCACTCATTACTTAAAGCGCACTTACGCGTAAATTAAAAAGCTATAAATAGTGCTTAAATAACGTTTTTACATCTATTTTTGCACCTAGCCTTGCGGCTATTAAGTAAAGTCCTGCAAGTTTTCGGTGAATAAATAGCGCATCAACGGGCGGTGTATGCCATTGCTGAGATTGCCCACTAAGAGCAAGCCCTGCATTTTTAATTTTGAGCGCGAGTTCGCTATTTTTAAAATCAAATTCCCCTTCTGCTCTTAGTGGCTCGCACGCCATTAAAAATAAATCAATGACGTTGTTTTTATACTCATCAACTAAGTCATTTTTAAAATAACCTATGTGTGATGCCGCTTTAAGTACACCTTCTCGGTTGTTTTCACTACCCGCTTTAAATAAGGCTAAGTACGCTAAGCTAAGCTCGGTTGATATTTCTCGCGTTGCACCAAAATCAAATAAAACAATTTTTTGTATATCAAGCTGATAATGAAAGTTGGCAAAGTTAGGGTCGGTTTGAATTAATTTAAATTCAAACATTTCTTTAAAAAATAAATCAATGAGCTGCTTTGCAACAAAGCTTTTTTGACTATCAGGTAGCTCTGTAATGCTCTCAATGGGCTCTGCTTTTATATATTCCATAGTTAGCACGTGTTGTGTGCTGTGCTCTGGATATACGTTAGGCACTTTAAAGTGGGGATTACTTGCTAGTGCATTTTTATAACGTATTAAGTACTGAGCCTCCCGTTTATAATCAGCCTCGGCTAATAGCTGCGCTTTAGCCTCACTAATAAGTGGTTTAATATTAAGATCTTTTGGCAATAATCGAGAAATCGTTAATAAAGAAATAACGTTATCGACATCACTTACTACACTTTTTGCAATACCAGGGTATTGAATTTTAACAGCAAGCTGATCGCCATTTTCTTTATAAGCTAAATGAACTTGCCCTATAGAAGCCGCTGCAAAAGATCTTAGCTCAATGTGAGAAAAACGCGCTAGCCACTCATCCCCCCATTGCTCTTTTAACACTTCAACAAGCTGCTTATGAGGCATTGGGTTCGCGTCTGAGCGCAGTAAAGCAAGTAACTGAGCTAATTCAGGACTAAGTAGATCACCGGCATCCATTGAGAGCAATTGCCCCAGTTTCATTGCTGCACCACGTAAATGTGATAGCTGTGTGGCTAGTTTTTCAATGTTTTTAGGTTGTAGTAGTAAGCTTTTATTATCCCAACCTTTACCTGTTAGCGCGCTCTTAGCGCCATCAACTAACATGTTGGTAGCAACACCTGTGGCAAGTGAGCCTAATTTTGCAAAACGAGAAAGCCGAGAAGTGGGAACAGTACGAGGAGCCGCCATAATATTAAAACCTAATTAGCCTGAAAGTCAGGCTAATTAATACGTATATTGTAAGTAGGTAGATCTACTTATAGACGAGGTACTAGCTTAATTGCGCCTTCAACCACTTTCATATCAAGTGGAAGTTTACTAAGTAGCATCATTTTAGGGTCATCCATATTTAATGTATAAACTGGGTTAACCGCTAAAAAAGCATTAATAACATCCATTGCTTGGCTATCAAGCGCACCTAAATTACCTTTAAAACCACCGGCATCTACACTCGAATCAAGTAATTTAATATTACGTAAAAACACTGCTTTTTTCTCACTGTCGTAAAATGGGCGACCTTCAATTTGCAGCTTTAAACGCACAGGGTATTTAAGTGCGAATGCATTAATTTCAGCGCTCGAATCGGCACCAAGCACAACAACATCGCGGTTATCAGGTCCAATATTGACACTTAAGTCGTTTACATCAAACTGAACTGGCAAACCCATTAAGCTTACTTTTTCACTTAACTTTGGTAATTGCTTACCCAGTACAGATTCAACCTCTGAGTTAGTAAATGAATATACTGATATGCCTTGCGTGGTATTACAGGCAGTTAAAAATAACGCTGCAATAATAACTAAAATTCTCATGAGAACCCTTTTGTTTATGAATTAGTGATACATAAAAAAGCCGCTATTAAAGCGGCTTAGTAAAATAGTAACCAGCACATATTATGCTGGTTCTAGGGCGTGTTGACCTTTGTGGATTGAAATTTGTTCAATCTAGGGTCGATGTAATCGCGGCGTGAGGTTTGTAACCTAGCGGCCTAAGTCAAAACCGAGCAACAAAGAGTTAATCGTCCCTAGAAAGAACCCAAAGGGCAGCGCATGTTTGGCATTTATGCTGCGTTATCGCCTATTTATGGGGAATAACCACACTACATAGGCTCTGCCTTGCCTAAATACCAAACAGTCTGCTGTAAATTCAACCACGAAAGGTCAACACGCCCTAGTGTATTAAGCTGCAAGTGTCGCTTTAAGTCGCGTTAGTGTGTCAGGTTCAACTGAACCCTCACTGAGCGCTAATAACTGTTTTAAATAATAGTTTAAATCAGCATGATCGCCACGATGTTTGTCATCTAGCATGGCTACTTGTTCTGCCATTCTAAGTGACTTATCGATTGAACTTACGTTCGCTAGTATTTCCATGCGCGTAATAAGCTGCTCGGTATTTAATGCTGTTTTAAGCGGTGCTTGATACTGACTTGGTAATGCTTCATTGTTCTCAAGTGCAGTAATTAATGCATCTAAATTAGCTTGCTCTGATTTACTTGTTAGCAATGCAAGTTTATCGTCAATAGCGGCTAGTAGCTTAGTAACCTTTGGCGCTAACGATCTAAATTGCGTGTACCCTTTCACTTTTGTTTCAAGGTCGTGCAACTGCGCTCTTTGATTAACATCACTCAATGCTGCTTCAAGCTCAGCAAGTTCTGCAACTGCTTGCTTATCTGCCTCGTTTTGCTCAAGTTTTTGCTGCTCGAACTCACTGCTACGCTTGGTAAATGTTTCATCGTTAAACTGACGAAACTTTTGCCATAACGCATTTTCAGCTTTCAAACCTGCAAAACCGATAGCTTGCCATTGTTGTTGCATTTGCTTCAACTCTTGGCATGCAGCCGCTAAATCATCACTTTGTGACAATTGCTGCGCTTTTTCTACTAGTTCGTTTTTAAGTGTGGCATTAGTTTTATGAAATGCATTTAACAAAGCCAGTACTTGTTGTTGCTCATTTTTATAACGATCGTTTAGTGTACGGTATGTTTTAGGGTCAACTTTACCCACACTGCGCCACGCTTTATTTAAACGATTGTATTGGCTTTCATATTGCTTCCAATCAAAGTCATCCTCAACAGTTGGCTGTAAATGGAGCGCATGCATGTCGTTAATAATACTGTCACGTTGTGCTTTTGATGCTTCTCGTTGTACTTCTTGCTCTGCGAAGTAACTACGGCAAGGCGCAAATAACAGCTCGATTTGTTCATCAAACTGCACGCCTTGTTGCTTTTCTTCATCTGTATCTAAACGACCTAACTCATTCCAACGTTTACGTAGCGCTTTTACTTGCTCTGCGCGTTGTTGTGGGTCGGTACATTCTTCGCTTACTAATGCACTTACTTCTTCTAATAAGGCTTCACGCTTTGGTGCTGCTGCGTATTTTTGCCAATCTTTAGCATCTGCAAGTTGCGCTTCAAGTTCCGCTTTTATGTTTACAAGCGGCTGTTGATATTGATCAGTAAGTGTATTAAATAACTCTTCAAAGCCTTTAAACACACCAAAAGCAACATTAAAACGACCTTCTTCAATTAGGCGTTTAACATCACGCGCTTTGCGCTTTGCTTGGCTTTGGTTTTTTTCAAGTGGCTTAACTAGCTCATTCATTGGTGCTAAAAATTGCTTTTTATGCGCATTTAACTGTGTTTTAAACGTACTTTGTAGTGCGCCATCTAAAATATTTAAATGATTACGCGCTGCTTTAAAGCCATTATTAAATTCAGTTAAAGTTGCATCGTATTGTGCTAAATCTTCTGCTGGCGTAATTTCGCATAGCGCTGCAAAAGCGAGTTTGTACTCTTTAATAGCCGTTGTTAACTCAGGTAACTTAGCAACTTGAGTAAATAGTTTTTCTAACTTGCTTACAGCGAGTTTTGATTGTGCGTTATTAGCAAGTTCTGTTTCGCTAATAGCTTGCTTAGCTTGCGCTACTTTTGCATCAAGCCAATCTTGTTGAATTTGCTCTGGCGTTTCAAGACCAAGCTGTAAGGCATTTTCAATTTCTTCACCCAAAGCTTCAAGTGTTGCAAGTGCTAATAATTGACGCTGTTGTTGCGCTAATTGCTGCTGCTCTTTGTCATGTACCGCTTTTAGCTGTTCAATGTGTGCATCTAACTTAGTGGTGATAGAAGTATATTTTTCGTCAAGCAGCTTAACGCGCTCATCACTTAACCATTTAAGCTCAAGTGCTTGCCACTGAGCGATTAAATCGCTCGCTTGTGGATTAACAATACCAAAATCTGTTTTTTCACGTAAAGCATTTAACTTAGCTAAAATAACACGTGTTGCATTTTCAACTTCAAGTGGCATTTCAATTGCTAAACGTTCATTTTCAATATGCGTTTCAAGTGCTGCTTTTGCACCACCCTTTGCATGCTTTACTAATGATTTAATTAATTGATGAGTAATAACAAGTTCAACTAATTGAGTTTGTAGCTCTTCGCTACCTTCTTTAAATGCTTTTTCTACTAGTTTTGGATTTGCTAAACGTTTCAGTAATTTAACGCGTACTTGCAGCTCTTTTTCTGCAAACGCTAACTTTTCAAGTGTTTTAACGGGTGCAAAACGCTCTATGTATTCGTTTTTAATTTTTGCTGTTAGCGTACTTTCGCTATTTAAAACAGCATTAGATATTTGTAGCTCGGCTATATCTTTTAATGCTTGATCTTGTTTATACGCTTTCCACCAAAGTGGTAAGTCGTTCACTTTTTGGAGCGCTTTACGGCGTATTTCAGCGGAGCTATCTTCAAGTGCTAACGTGTTTAATATGGTTGCATCACGTTCAATGTCTAATTTTTCGATAGCATCAAGACGTACTTGTTGCTTAGGGTGTTTCCATTTTGGTGTAAAAAGGTGCTTAAAGATCATGTTCACTAAACCTAGCTATTTCGTTGTCTGATTTAAATTCTTTTTGTAGTTGAGCTTTTGTCTTTTGGATCATCTCACCATTAGCACCAATCGTAAATTGCTCGTTTGATTGAGCCACTTTTGCTTGATACAACATAACCAACTGCACTGTTTGTTGCTTTTGCTCATCTGATAAAACGGTACCGTCTGGCCATTTACCAGTAGAGGCACCGTATTGTAAGCGTTCGAATAATTCGGGAGTAATATTTTGTACAAGATTGTCGATGTTCATGTCATTTTTTCTTTTTTAGAGTCACTAAAACAATACGGTTTATAAGATACCAAATACACCCTACGCCAATTGCGGCGGTGTAAGCGTACCACTGCAGTGTTTCTTCTTGCGGTTGTAGAAAGTACAAACAGAAAAAACCACCTAAAAATAAGATAAGCGCCAAAAAGGAGTGATTTATAAACATCTGCTTTTTTTTAATTCGCTGTTCGCGCTGAAGTTGTAAAACTTGCTCGTCGTTTAGCTCTGCAATGTTGCTTTCGCAATGCGGACATTGCTTATGTTTATCTGAAATTGATTTTGCACATTTTGGGCAACGAATAATCGCCATACTTCTCTCCATACTACGCATAAAAAAAGCGCCTTTCGGCGCCTTTATTGTACGTGTTTTATTTCTCGTTGTCTTTTTTGAATTCAAACCAATAACTAATTTAGGGGCGATAATTTTCCAAGTTGCCCACTAAGTTTAATTACTCTGCGTCTTTTGACTGCTTTTCTAAGCGTTTTTCCCAGAATGTGGCGTTTTTTATACCCAATTTAACTGGATCAAATATGACTTTTCCGCCTTTTTTCTTTTGTTCTTCATAATCGCTCAAACATAGCAAAGCAGGCTTAGCGACAAAGAAAATGGCTAAAATACCGAGTATGTTAATCCAAGCCATTAAGCCAACGCCAATATCACCAATAGTCCAAATATAACCTGAATTATTTACCATGCCGTATGCAACCATAAACATAATTACAAACTTCACAAGAACAAGCGGAATACTGCCCTTAAAATAACGATTTAAGTAAGCAATATTAGTCTCTGCAATAAAGTAATAAGCAAGTATTGTGGTAAAGGCAAAGAAGAATAATGCAATACCGACAAATGCTTGTCCAAAGCTACCAAATACACTAAATAGAGCCATTTGAGTAAAGGCTGCTGATCCCACTTCAGTGGCTGCATCAACATTTTGTACAATAAATTGCCCTGCTGGTAGCTCACCCACAATGTTGTATTGCTGCGTAATTAAAATCATTAATGCAGTTGCAGTACACACAAAGAGGGTATCAACATAAACAGAAAAAGCTTGTACTAAGCCCTGTTGAGCAGGGTGATCAACTTCTGCTGCAGCTGCTGCATGAGGCCCAGTACCTTGGCCTGCTTCATTAGAATATATACCACGTTTAACGCCCCAACCAATAGCAGCACCAAAACCTGCCTGCGCAGTAAATGCATCACTAATAATTAAATAAAATATATCGCCCACTTTATCTAAATTTAAAAATACCACGATTAGTGCCAGTACTATGTAACCAAGCGCCATAAATGGCACTACAATTTGCGTAAAGTTCGCAATACGTTTTATACCGCCGAAAATAATAAATGCCAAAACAATAAGGATAATTGCTAAAGCGACTAATTTAAAGCTGCCTACATCACCAAAGCTAGTAGAAACCATGTTGCCATTGCCAAACACTTGGGTAAACGCATTACCTACCGCATTTGCTTGTACGCCAGGCAGAAAGACACCACATGCTATAATTGCCGAAACAGCGAATAAAATAGCCAACCATTTTTGTCCTAAACAACGGTCAAAATAATACGCTGGGCCACCACGGTATTGCCCGTCTTCTTCTGTTTTATAAATTTGACCTAAAGTAGATTCTGCATATGCGGTACTTGCGCCTAGAAAAGCAACAACCCACATCCAGAAAATAGCGCCTGGTCCGCCAAAACCAATAGCCGCTGCAACGCCAGCGATATTACCGACGCCTACTCGTCCAGACAACGAGACTGCAAGGGCTTGAAAAGATGAGATACCTTTATCTGACGTGTTAGGACTAAATAATAACTTACACATTTCTTTAAAATGTCTAACTTGAGCAAATCGAGTTAATACTGAATAAAACAAGCCTGCGCCTAGGCATAAATAAATGAGTGCATTACTCCAAACAACATCATTAACAGCGCTTACAATAGCTTCCATGGATATCCTCTATAGTTATATTTATTATTTTTAGTTACGAGACTCTGCTTTAGCTACTACGCAACATAAGCTTTACGAAATAAGGTTTTGCCTCTCCCGTCCCGACTCATGATTTAATTAATCTTAACTTAAGTAACCTAACTTTGTTAACACTTAATTTTCAAAATATCTAATTACGTAGCTATTGCAAGGCACTACATCAGCAGTATTTAAAGGAAAGTAGATTGATTTGTACCGATACGGTGATGATACGCAGCGAAGAAACGTTAAAAACGTTTTGGAATGAAGTTGCTATATGATTATTATTTTTTGTAAAAGGGGTTTTACTAAAAACAAAAAGGGCATCAAAACTATTGATACCCTTCAAATAAATGTTTTATCTTAAATTATCAACAACATTAACAATTGCCGCTAACGTATCTTGACCAAATTGATACGAACGACGGTCTGACCAGCCATAGTCTGGATCAGGTAAATCGTTATTATCTTTAAATGGCATTTCAATTGTGTACGTTAATGCTTTAAATTCTTCAGCGGTTGCTGCTGAACCTACCGTTAGGTTAGCTTGGCCTGGCTCATCTTTTGGATAGCCATGCTCATCTTGAAACTCTGGAGTAATCGTTAAAAGCGCGGCTTTAAAGCTATCTTCAAGGCCTTTTAGGCGTGCATCGTAACTTGGAATACCTTCACTGCCTGCCACAAAGTTATACGGAATCGCTTCATCGCCGTGTATGTCTAGGTGCATATCTAAGCCAGCTTCGCGCATTTTATTTAGCACTAGGTAAACCTCAGGGCTATTTTCCATGCTTGGTGTTTGCCATTCACGGTTTAAGTTAACGCCTTTAGCATTAGTACGAAGATGTCCGCGTGCGCTACCGTCTGGATTCATATTTGGCACAACGTAAAATACTGCTTTTGATAGAAGCGCAGCTGCATGTGGGTCTTCGTCATCAAGAAGTTTGTGCAATAGACCTTCTACATACCACTGCGCCATTGTTTCACCTGGATGTTGGCGTGCTGTGATCCAGATGTTTTTCTTGTCTTCACTTGGCTCACCAATTTTAAGCACACTCATATCACGGCCATCGAGTGTTTCACCAAGCGTTATTAATTGGCAAGCGCCTTGGCTTTGTGCCCAAGATAATAAATCTAAATGGCGGTCGTAACTATATGGTGCAAAGTAAGCAAAATACACACTGCCGCACTCTGGTTCAATTTCAAAGCTTAATGTGCCATTTTCATAGCTTGATGGTACACGAAACCATGTTTGGCGGTCATATGATGCAACGGCTTGATACCCTTCCCAACCATCGGGGTAAGCTGATTTATCAAGCTCATTAATATTTAACTTATGCAATTGGTAAGGTGTTGTTTCAAGACGAAAGTGAAACCACTGATAAAATTCAGACTGATGATCTTTATTAATTTCTAATTGAATATTTAAAGGATCGGTGGCTTCAATAACTTTAATATTACCACTGTCGAAATTGCTGCTGATTTTCATGGAAAACCCTTTAGGTTGAATAAGTTTATCTGCTTTTTACTCTGCAGAACTAACACTACTGGTATTAAATACACGTAGTAAAATATTGCAATACTAATAAAAACTGAGCATTGCTAACATTTGAATAATTAAAGCCTATCACAAGGCATACGCTTTAAAAATAATACACGACCAAAAAAGCCAGCAACATGCTGGCTTTTACGTCACTGCAAACAAATTAGCGAGGTAAGCTTGGGAATGACACTTCGGCCATATCGCGCATACAACGAACTACTTGGCAGCTGTAACCAAACTCATTGTCGTACCATACATATAAAACAATACGGTTATCTTCAACAATTGTTGCTTGTGAATCAACAACACCTGCGTAACGGCTACCGACTAAATCGGTAGATACAATTTCCGTTGATGCAGTGTAATCAATTTGATCACGTAAGTCTGAATGAAGTGCTGTATCGCGTAAAAATGCGTTTAGCTCTTCAACAGAAGTACTTGTTGCTAAATTAAGGTTTAAAATAGCTAACGATACGTTAGGCGTAGGTACGCGGATAGCATTACCTGTTAACTTACCTTCAAGCTCTGGTAATGCTTTTGAAACCGCTTTTGCAGCTCCCGTTTCAGTAATTACCATGTTAAGTGCTGCGGCGCGGCCTCGGCGCTCTGCTTTGTGGTAGTTATCAATAAGGTTTTGATCGTTCGTGTACGAGTGTACAGTTTCAACATGGCCATTATTAATACCAAACTTATCGTTTAATGCTTTAAGCGTTGGTGTAATTGCATTGGTTGTACAGCTTGCTGCACAAACAATTTTATCTTCAGGTAATATATCTTTGTTATTCACACCATATACGATGTTTTTGATATTACCTTTTGCTGGTGCTGTTAATAATACTTTTGCAGCGCCCTGACACTCTAGGTGTTGGCCAAGGCCCGCTTCGTCTTTCCAAATACCGGTGTTATCAACGATTAATGCATTGTCGATACCGTATTGGGTGTAATCAATTTCGCTAGGAGAGTTAGCGTAAATAACTTGAATGTAGCTACCGTTAGCTTTAATCGCATTACGTTCTTTATCAATAGTGATTGAGCCATTGAATGGACCGTGAATTGAATCGCGACGCAATAAGCTTGCACGTTTTTCGAGATCACCATCTTTACCACCACGCACAACAATAGCGCGCAAACGTAAATCTGAATATGGACCTGATTTTTCAATTAATAAACGCGCGAGTAAACGACCAATACGACCAAAACCATACAGCACAACATCGCGCGGTTCTTTCGCTGGTAAATCAGCTATTTCTGCAAGTTCGTCTTTAACAAACTCTTCGACTGAACGACCATTTGCGGCTTCAGTGAATAAATAACTATATGCAAGCTTACCAATATCAATACGTGCAGAGTTTAATTCCATTTTGCTGATAGCTTCTAAAAATGGGAAGCTTTCGCGCAAACGTAATTTAGTGCCTTCAAACTGAGCAACGGTTTTGTGAGATTTGATAATATCGATAGTACTGGCATTTACGAGAGGACGGCCATATACCGCAATTTCAATACCACGATTACGATAAAGCTTACCAATGATTGGTTGCATACTTTCTGCGTAATCTTGGCGCTCTTGCCAACTATTTGTGTATTCTAACTCGTGAGATGAGGTCATTTTATTTACCTAAGTTAAACATTTTGAACGGATAGCCCAAATGGGCACTGCCATTCTAATTTAATCTGACGTTATTCTCTACTGTTAGGAGTTAAATGATTGAGCTAGAATAGGAGGGTATATATTCATTTGGGGTTAAGGGATGTTTCTAAAAGCAAGTGTTTTACTAGGGTTGGTAGCCCTAACTGGGTGTGGAGATCAGTTGACACTCTCAAAGGTATGCAAAGAAACACCAGGGTTTTGTGCCGATCTAAATAAAGATAGCCACTGTAAGGAGCCTCGCGCAGAGGTTATTATAAAACGCTACACAGAATATAAAGACCCGACAGATGAAAATAAATACCAATTACTTAAAGGATTTGAAGACTACAATCAATGCATAACATTGGCTGCAAAAATCGAGCACGTAAAACTCAAAGAAAAAACAACCTCTCGTATTGATGGGCAACTAACTAGTATTAAAGAAATAACACGCTTATATCAAGATACTAAAAATACTAACCACCCAGGTTTACTTTATTACCATTGGTCGCGCAATAATGATCAAAGTGCACTAACTAAACTTCTTTCGCTAGAAAACGAAACGAGTGTGACACAAAATGCTGAAATGCAATTTTTCTTAGCGTCGTATTACATTAAATTCGATGATGAAAAAACCATTGATTTACTCTACAAAACATTAGAGTTAAATAAAAAAGACACCGTACCTAACCCCGAAGTCCTTACCTCATTAATTAGCCTGTTTTATAAACATGATAAATTTAAGCATGCATATATATTTTCTAAAGTGGGCCAAATGTTCGGTATTGAAAATATTGAACTGCTGCCAATAGAACATCAACTAATTAGTAGCGGTAAAAGCTTAGACAGCTTAGATATACTTGCAGAGCAAACATATTTGCAAATACAAAACGGTGAGTTTGTATCACCTAGAGAGTTTTAATTTATTAGTATAAAAATAAAAAGGCAGCTTACGCTGCCTTTTTTTATTTTGCTTTACTTGTGCCCACTTCTACGCGGGTTTTAAGCTTTTGACCTGGTCGAAAGGTCACCACACGACGCGCCGAAATAGGAATATCTTCGCCTGTTTTCGGGTTGCGGCCTGGTCTTTCTTTTTTGTCTCGAAGATCAAAGTTACCAAATCCAGAGAGCTTAACCTGCTCGCCTTTTTCTAGCGCTGAGCGGATTTCTTCAAAAAACGCTTCAACTAAATCTTTGGCATCTTTTTTATTGATCCCGAGCTTTTCAAATAGGTGTTCAGCTATGTCGGCTTTAGTAAGCGCCATATCTAGTCCCTCAACGATGCATTAAACTGTTCGGCCAATTCGGCCACCACGTTATCAACTACTAGATTGATATCTTTCTCTTCGAGTGTTCTATCAACCGCTTGCAGTGTTAGAGCAATCGCCAAACTCTTATAATTTGGCTCAATACCTTTGCCCTTATACACATCGAATAAGTTTAGGTCAACCAATTGATTTCCGCCAACTTTTTCGATCACGCTTAAAATGTCACCCGATTTAACGCTGTCTGCCACTAAAATCGCGATGTCGCGGCGATTTGAAGGGAATTTAGACACCCCTTCTGCTTGCGGTAAATTTCTTTTTTCTATTGCTGACATTTCAATTTCAAAAACAAAAGTTGCGTTGTTGATATCTAACAACTTTTGAGCTTGTGGATGTAAAGCACCAAAAAAGCCAACCTTTTTACCATCAACATATATTACTGCTGATTGACCAGGGTGAAGCCCATCTGACTGCTCTGCTTTAATTTCAAAACGAGTAACGTCATTGGTAATTGCAAGTAAGGCTTCAACATCACCTTTTAGGTCATAAAAATCAACATTACGTTTCTCTTCAACCCAATGTTCACCATTTACAAGACCAGTAATAACACCACCAATAACCGGTACTTGGTAAACACCGTTTTCTGCACTTTCGTCGCTTATAAATTTAAGACCATGTTCGAATAAACGAATACGAGGTTGTTGGCGATTTTGGTTATACGCTACAGACGCTAATAAACCCGGCATTAAACTTACGCGCATTGCCGACATTTCAATTGAAATAGGGTGCGGTAATACCATTGCTTTACATTCTGGATGCAAAATAGCTTGTGCCTTAGGGTCTACAAAACTGTATGTAATTGCTTCTTGGTAACCACGAGTCACTAACGTATTGCGGAACTTGCTAAGCGCAATCGTTGCTTCGTTATGTGTCGTCATTTTAAGTTTTGCTGTAGGCGCAACATTAGGAATGCTGTTGTAACCGTAAACACGTGCTACTTCTTCAATTAAGTCTTCTTCAATGCGAATATCAAAACGGTAGCTTGGTACATCAGCACTCCAGCTATCATTTTCTACTTTTACATCAAGTCCTAAACGCGTAAGAATATCGGTTACTTTAGCATCTTCAATATGATGGCCAATAACACGGTCTAAACGTGCACGACGAAGGCGTACTTCAGTCACTTTTGGTAGTTTGTCAGCTGCGACAGCTTCGACAACAGGACCTGCTTGACCGCCTACTATTTCAAGAAGAAGTGCTGTCGCACGTTCCATTGCATCGTGTTGCAGAGCAAAATCAACACCGCGTTCATAACGGTGTGAAGCATCAGTGTGCAAACCGTAGCTACGTGCTTGGCCTGCAATTGCAACAGGATTAAAAAATGCACTTTCGAGTAAAATATCAGATGTTTTATCTGTAACGCCTGATTGCTCACCACCAAAAACACCCGCAATTGCAAGTGCTTTGTTATGATCGGCTATCACAAGTGTTGTGTCGTTTAATTTAGCGGTATTACCATCTAATAAAACAAGTTCTTCACCTGCATTTGCACTACGAACTTTAATACCACCTTCAATCGCATTTAAATCAAACGCGTGCATTGGATGACCAAGCTCAAGTAATACATAGTTAGTCACATCAACTACTGGATCAATTGAACGTACACCACTACGACGTAGCTTTTCAACCATCCAAAGTGGTGTTTCTGCATCAAGGTTAATGCCTTTGATCACACGGCCAAGGTAACGAGGACATGCATCTTCGTTAACTAGCTCAATTGATACTTTGTCATCAATTGTTGGCGTAACCGCAGGAATATCTAATACACTTACGTCAATGCTGTTTAAAACACCTACTTCACGTGCTAGACCTTTTATACCTAAGCAGTCACCACGGTTTGGCGTTAAATCAACATCTATAATGTTGTCATCAAGACCTAGGTAGTCACGTAAATCAGTCCCTACTGGTGCATCGCTTGGCAATTCCATAATGCCGTCGCCTTCTTCGCTAATACCTAGCTCAACAAAAGCACATAGCATTCCGTTTGAAGGTTGACCGCGTAGTTTAGCTTTTTTAATTTTAAAGTCACCAGGAAGTACAGCGCCCACAGTTGCAACAGCAACTTTAATACCTAAACGACAATTTGCTGCACCACATACGATATCAAGTAGCTCATCGCCACCTACGTTAATTTTGGTAACACGTAGTTTATCTGCATCAGGGTGTTGCCCACATTCAACAACTTCACCCACAACTACGCCATTAAATTTGGCCGCAGCAGGCTCAACGCCATCAACTTCTAGACCAGCCATTGAAAGCTGTTCCGAAAGAGCTTGCGTATCAATAGCAGGATTTACCCACTCTCTTAACCACTTTTCACTAAATTTCATTTTATTATTTCACTCTTAACGGAACTGGTTCAGGAATTTTAAGTCATTTTCGAAAAATGCACGTAAATCGTTTACGCCATAGCGCAACATAGTTAAACGCTCTACACCCATACCAAAAGCAAAGCCGGTGTATTTTTCTGGGTCAATGCCCACAGACTTAAGTACATTTGGATGTACCATGCCGCAGCCTAGTACTTCTAACCACTTACCGTCTTTACCCATAACATCTACTTCAGCTGAAGGTTCTGTAAATGGGAAGAATGAAGGACGGAAACGAATTTCCATATCTTCTTCAAAAAAGTTACGTAAAAAATCATGCAAAATACCTTTTAGCTCAGTAAAGCTAACATCGGTATCAACCATTAAACCTTCAACCTGATGAAACATAGGTGTATGTGTTTGATCGTAATCGTTACGGTATACACGTCCAGGTGAAATGATGCGCAGTGGTGGCTGCTCAGTTTCCATAGTACGAATTTGCACGCCACTTGTCTGTGTACGTAGTACTAATTTAGGATTGAAATAAAAGGTATCATGATCAGCACGTGCTGGATGGTGCTCTGGAATATTTAGCGCATCAAAGTTATGAAAATCGTCTTCGATTTCTGGACCAGATTTAACTTCAAAACCTAACTCACCGAAAAAGCTTTCTATGCGCTCAATAGTGCGCGTAACTGGGTGTAAACCGCCAGTAGGCATAGCACGCCCAGGTAGAGTTACATCTATAGTTTCAGCAGCTAGCTTTTCTTCAAGTGCTTTACTTGCTAGCAATTCACGCTTTTCGTTGATAGCAGCTTGTACATCTTGTTTAGCTTGGTTTATAACTTGGCCTGCTTCTTTACGTTCTTCAGGTGCTATTTTGCCTAGCGTTTTAAGCAAGCTTGTGATTTCGCCTTTTTTGCCAAGGTAATTAACCCTGATTTCTTCTAACTGCGCGATTTCACTGGCACTGGCTACCGCCTCAAGTGCTTGCGCTAATATGTTTTCTAAGTTCATTCGATACCTGATCTTTCACAGAAGGTGATTGCTGTTAAGTAATAGCTTATGATAACTGAAAGCAGGGTCTAGATTCTAGACCTACTACAGCTTTAACGTTGATTTTATAAAAGGAATTGTTAATTTTCTCTGTGCAGCCATTGACGCATGATCTAATTTGTCGAGTACATCGAGCAAAGCACGCATATCACGGCTTAAACGCGTTAATAAAAAACGTGCACATTCATCACTTAATTCAAGGCCGCGCATATGGGCGCGCTTAACAAGTGCTTGTGCTTTATCGTCATCACTCATAGAGCGAATTTGAAAGGTTGTTCCCCACGTTAAGCGAGACTCTAAATCTGGCAACGTAATATTAAGCATGCTAGGAAGTAAATCGGCAGTTACTACTAACATTTTACCGGGTTCGTTAAACCGGTTAAAAAAGTTAAATAGTGCTTTTTCCCATGCATCATTCCCTGCGACTAAATGCACGTCATCAATACATAAAACATCAAGCGCTTCTAAACCGTCTAGTACCATAGGTCCAAAATCAATCACTTCGCGCATAGACAGTAGCATATTAGACAGGCCACGCTCTTGAGCTTTAATGCAGGTCGCATACAAAAGGTGAGACTTACCCGAGTCACCTAATCCACATAAATAGGTATACTGAAACGTTTTTGCTAACTTCGAAAAACTATCTTTCAAATGATTAACTTCTAACGAATCTTCTCCACCAAAGTACGATGCAAATGTTTCGTCATCCGGTAAAGTAACCGGTAATGCCATTTGCATCGGCTCAGAAGTTAGCATTATGGCGTTATCCATTGATACTCTAAGCTATTTTTATCAACAACATGATAAAAAGCGCGTGGATCCTCATAATCTTTAAATGAGGAGTCTAACCCTAATCCTTTTTTAAGATCGCTTAGGTTACCAGTATGGTTTAGCTTAAACTCTACAAACTCCGGTGTTTTACGCACAATTTTAACTTGAGTAACAACGCTTAAACTCAATAACCTTCGTTTTGCTAATTCAACATCAATAAAACTTTGCGTGCCCTTTAGCGTAAGCATAGCAGTAGCTTGTTCATAATAAGCATTTGGATCAATAGCGTACTCGCTTGCAAGACCTCGTGCTAAGGTGTCAATCATCTGGCTCACTATTTGCTGCTTATCACCTGTTAATCTATTTGAATCAAATAAATCATCATTTGTAAAACGCCAATCTAAAATCCAATTTTCGCTATCCGCTTCTTTATACATTCTTGCCGTAATACTTCGCTCAGCACTGTAGCGTTTAGAAGCCTCTTCTACTGGTTCTGAAAAGTTACCCCATACTTCAGGGATACCTACTAAACGTCTATCTTGTAAATCAAGTAATGGCACTACAACGGGTAGCCCCCGGCGTCCTGCCTTGTCATAAATTAACTGCTCTAGCTGCGGGTAACTTTCTTGTGTTACTAATTCTCTGCGCCAGTTGTCTTCAATACCTAACCATATTGCAACTAATGGGCGCTGCACTCCCCATAAAGGTAAGTTTAATTCTTTGATTAGCGCGTTGATCTTTCGAGCTTCAAATTTAACAACGAGTTTCAATTGTCCATTTGCTCTCTCGTCATATTCAAACTTAAGCATATAATCAGAAATATCTTTAGTGCGTTGCTGTGCTAATTTATTTTGATCCGCAGTTTCATCACCGCTTACTTTCACTAAGACATTGAGCAAAGCTTTACGACTCGCCGCTAATCGAGTGTCTCGTGTTTTGTCATCCACTTTTAAAATATCTTGATATAGATCAGTTACTTCAACTGCCGTTACAGAAAAACAAAATAAAATGGATATGGCACTAATTAATAATCTATACACAGGCTATTAGTTCTTGGTTTTAAACTGATTTGATCCTAAATCAAAGACAGTAACAAAGCAAAATTAAATTTGTTATCTAAGGAAATGAAAGTAATTGGCTTTTGTAGAAAGTAAAAAAGATTAAATATAAATAAGTGCGTAGTACGCTATTCACCTACCCTTAACTTTATTGCAGACGTAAAAAAGCCCGAATCGTTAGATTCGGGCTTTCTATAATTTGAGGTCGGTGCGCTACGCAGTAGGATGTCGTAGTGCCCACAGCGGCAGAAAGTCACAGTGAAATGCTACACTATCTTTGCGTCGGGAGTCGCTACGCTCGCCCGACCTACGTGATAGGTGTTGATGTGAGTGTATATTAATTACGCGTATTTTCACTTTTCTGCAGACGTA
>NZ_JJNY01000037.1:0-20557 GCF_000690035.1 Pseudoalteromonas sp. S3431 | reverse complement strand
CATTGACCTATTGAATTCACCCTTCCCTCTTTTAAGTTTTATAGCTATCTCAAGCGAGTTACTCCTGATAGAGTAAATTTATTAAACACCACAAATTAAGGTATTTCATGGCGAATCAATTTAATGTACTCGGCACACGCTTAAAACTATGTTGCGGTAATGGTGGCTACACACGTGAAGGGTTTTGTTATGTACCAGAATCAGATCTTGGCAATCACAGTGTGTGTGCAATTATGACTGATGAGTTTTTACAATTTTCAAAATCACAAGGTAACGATTTAATAACCCCGAACCCTCTTTACGATTTCGAAGGTTTAAAAGCCGGTGATAAATGGTGCTTGTGTGCAGTAAGATGGCTTCATGCTATTTCAGCAAACGTTGCGCCACCGGTGGTACTTGAAGCCACAAATAAAAAATCATTAGAAATAGTCTCGCTCGATGCTTTAAAAGCGCACGAATATAAAGCCAACGTTTAAATACACCTAAGAGTAACTAAATTAAAGTCTGCATATTTTACAAATATATGCAGGCTTTTCAAAAATCCAATCTCCTCTTCAGCCTTAAAAACCTTAAATTAAAATATAACCCCATGTTTTTAAATTACTTTTTAAATAAATCAACTTACGGCATAGCAGTTGCTTTATTAAGCTTAAGTCACGCTCATCACGCAACATATATATGAGCAACACATTAGTTAAGTAGGAGAAATTATGAGTAACAATAACGAATCAAACAAAACAACTAAATTTACCGCGCCAGGTATGAGTGACGAATCAGCCCAAAAAACAATAGCTACCCTCGATAACCGCATGGTTGCATTGATAGACTTACAACTAACTTTAAAACATATTCATTGGAATGTAGTGGGACCAAACTTTATTGGCGTACACGAAATGATAGACCCACAGGTAGACATTGTGCGCGAAATGACAGACACCATCGCTGAGCGAATTGCGACTCTTGGTGGAGTACCAGTGGGTACTCCAAAATCAATTGTAGATCGCCGAACATGGAGCGAATACTCAATTGGTAAAGGGCTAGTAACCGAACATTTGGCTGCGCTTGATAAAGTATATAACGGCGTTAATGCCGATCACCGCAAAGCAATTGAGACTCTTTCTGAACTAGATCCTGTGTCTGAAGATATGATCACCAGCCAACTGGCTGATTTAGAGCAATTTCAGTGGTTTATTCGAGCCCACTTAGAATCATCTACAGGCGAACTAAAAAGCTAATATATTTAAGCTAAGAAAGCCCAGCATTTATATGCTGGGCTTTTTTTTGCGTAAAAATCACTCTATTTATAATTACATATAGACGTGTATCAGTAAGCTCTAATACAAAATCCATATAAAAACAATAGAAAATTGGTATTACCAAAAAAAATAACCAAAATAAAATTGAATGATTTTATACTCCTCATTATTTCGCAAGTTTATAAGCCGTACTCAACCTTTAATGAACACCTCATTATTTTAACATCACTTAAAAAACAAACTAAATACATATAAAAGTGCCGCTAAAAGTTCAAAAAAAACGCTAAAAATGATATTAAATAGTACAAAAAATATAAAAAATGCCCCTGGTAAACATACTTTAATAAAACTCACTCAAAATATAAAAAACAAAAGTAAACCATAAGCCGTTAAATTTATTAAATATAAAAAAATAAATGAACACTTTGTAATACATTTTGTGAATTTTTGGTAAACAAAGGTTGTAATAAAAGCTGAATTGGACTAATTTCAACCATACCACCTGTATGACACAGTACAGGGAAAAGCAGTTAAATTGGTTAACCAAACCAAGTAACAACACACACAATGACGTTAAGTCGTACCCAAACGGGAGAGATACATGAAACTCAATCAAATTACTTCAACATTAACTAATAAACATAAAAGAAGTAGCTCTACAACAATCAGTGCCGCAGCCCTTTTATTAATGGCTTCTTCTAATATTGCAGCGCAAGAGGCTCCAACTGCTTCAGAAACCGCATCTGATGATATTGAAGTTATTGAAGTAAAAGGCATGCTAGGTAGCATGAAAGCTGCGGCAATGCTTAAACGTACTGATGGGCGTATTGTTGATGCTATTGTTGCTGAAGATATAGGTAAATTACCAGACAATAACATTGCAGAAGCACTGCAACGTATTACTGGCGTATCTATTAATACCGACTTTGGTGTGGGTGACAGTGTTTCTATTCGTGGCTTACCTCAAAACCGTGTTGAATTAAATGGCCGCTCTACAATTGGTGACTCTCGTGACGGTATTAGCTTGCAAGATTACCCATCAAGCTTCTTAAAAACAGTAGAAGTAGTTAAATCGCCTACTGCCGATATGATTGAAGGTGCATTAGGCGGAACAGTGAGTTTAAAGACAGTTCGCCCACTAGAGCTGGATAAGCTAACCGCCGCAATCTCTCTTGATGGCGAATACGCTGATAAAACAGAGAATATTGCACCTATTTTTAGCGGCTCAATTGGTAACAATTGGGACTTTGACGAAATGGGTACTTTTGGTGCCATCGCTATGTTTTCATATCAAGATCGTGAAATTCGTCAAGATGAAACATCTAGCCGAGTTAAACCTCAAGATATCGAAATTAACGGTCAAGAAGGTAATACACCTAGTGGTAATGCCATTGTTAGAGATGAGCACAGTGTTGAACAATACGTAGAAAAACGTGAACGTACTGCTGTAAATTTATCTCTTCAGTGGGCACCAACATCTGGTAACGGCATGGTGTACCTTGATTTAAGCGGTACTAAGCGCTCTGGCGAGCAAGCTGGTAATTCTATTTTAGGTGTCGTTGGCTCATTATCAACAGATGCAAACACAACTCAAGGTGCTAACGGCGTAAACAACTACACACTAACAAACGAATTTGGTATCCCAAAAACATACAGTGACTTTCGTGAAACCGACTCGTTTTCAAATGCACTTGGTGCAGAGTGGAACCTTACTGACAGCATAAAAATCTCTGGTGAAATTGCGGTAGCATCATCAGAAAGCGTAAGGCCTGATTCTGAATTTACACTTCGTCCAATCGAAAAGTCGACCTTTGAAGCTAGCGGAGGGGTTGATTTAGTAAATCATTTATATGATGGTGCATTTTCGCAAAACGGTAATAAATTACCAAGCATCATTCATTCAGATCCAAATGCATTTACCGACCCACAAAACTTAGCATTACGTACTTTTAAAAGTGAAGATAAAAGAACAAACAATGATGAAACAGCGGTTCGTTTTGATATTGAAATGTTCGAACCTCTCAGCAGCTTAAGTTGGGTATCTAAAGTAAAAGCAGGTGTACGTGTTACTAACCGTGATTACGAATACGAACAATACAAAGTAGAAATTAAAGACATTTATAAAAATGCATTTAATGACTCAGATGGTTCATTAGCTACTTTATGGGTTGATGATTTCAATGCTGCATTTCCTGATAGCTTTACTACCGTTAGCCACGACAACTCTTTTGACCAACTAGGACACTCGGGGCAAAATGACCTACTAACTTTTTTAAGCTATAACGGTTTATCTAACCCAGCAAATACTTATGCTCAACTTCAACAATTGCTTGTAGGCACTAACCTAGCTTCAACGGGCAGCCTTTCAGACAACCAAAAGTTTCAAGATAGCGCATACCGCAATGTGGTTGAAGATACAGCCGCAGTGTATGTATCTGCATATTTAGATTTTGATGATATCACCGCTATTGTAGGTGGTCGTTATGTAACTACAGATCTTGAATCAAGCGTGTTCCTCAATGGCGAAAAAGTAACTGGCGAAAACGACTACAGTGACTTTTTACCAAGCTTAAACGTTACTTATAACTACTCAGATGAAACACTATTTCGTTTTGCTGCAGCAAAAGTTATGCGCCGCGCTGACTTTAGCGAGCTAAGCCCTGCGTTTGACGTTAACAACGACATTACGGGTGCAACGCAAGGCTCTATTGATTTAGAACCATACCGTGCAACACAATACGACTTATCTGTAGAGCATTACTTTGATGAAGGAAACGTACTATCTTTCGCAGTATTTTATAAAGATGTTGAATCTTTCTTAAGCAACGAAAGTAGTTGTGTCGCTTCATCAAGCACTACTGCTGGTCAAAACGTGACTCAGTGGAACCAAGTATGTCAACTTGATGCAGCGGGTGTATCTCAAGACAATTTAGTTTACTCTGATGCAACTGACTTTCCAGTAGATGCTGACGGCTTTAACCATGTTGCAGGCTTACGCGACGCAGGACTAACGGGTATCGATACTGTTAAAAATGTAAATGGTGAAAACGGTTCAGTTCAAGGTTTTGAAGTGGGCTACCAGCAGTTCTTTACAAGCCTACCAGGTGCATTTTCTGGCTTAGGCATCAATGCAAACTACACATATGCAGATAGTGAGCAACCAAATGGCAATCCGTTATTAGATATCTCTAAAAACACTTACAACTTACAAGTATTTTGGGAGTACGAAGGGTTCTCTACTCGTATCGCTTATAACTATCGTGACAGTTTCTTAGATACTGAAAACGAAAAACGTGTAGAAAATATTAACTCCAATGGCAGCATTTCTGAAGATGGCACTGTTTATGGTAATAACTACCGTGACGATAGAGGTCAGTTAGACTTCTCTGCAAGTTGGGACATTAACGAAAACATTACGCTTGTTGGTAATGCAACGAACTTAACAGGTGAACCTTCAATCTATCTATCTGAACTAGGTGGTGCTTGGAAGTACACTGAAGCGGATCGTCGTTACAGCTTTGGTATTCGCGCTAAGTTTTAATTTTCCCTAGAAACTAAAGCCTGCTTTTATGCAGGCTTTTTTACGTCTATAAAAAAGTGGCACTTGTGTTAAAACATCGCACAACTTTTATAACTAAATATTTATTTAAAGCAATAAAATTATCATTGAATAATACTCCAAACTAAAATTTAGATACCGCGTAAACAATATCAACCTCCTGCACTTCACTTTTAGCGCACAAACTAAGCACCATACATTGCACCTAAAAACCAAGCAACCTTGCAGCTTGGTTATAAAATGTCTAGTATTCTAAAGCCGTACTAATAATTGGTACGAAAAAGGATTAACAATGTCTCTAAAATATATAACAACAATATCAATCACATTATCATTACTATTATTAACAGCATGCGGCTCTGGGGGAAGTAAAACAAAAGAGGCTGAAAGCATTGAAATACCACAACCAAATGCGGTTATTAATAACAGTCCCTTAAGTGACTACAAAATAATTATCTATGGTAATAGCCATAGTTCACAGTTAGGGGGCTTATTAGAAATAATTATTACAAACCAGTTACCTAGCACTTCAGTCAAAATAACGACTGTCAGCGGTCGATTTTTAGATGAAATAGTCGCAGTAGATGCAAATGTCGATAAATTAAAAAGTGATAACTGGAGTCATGCAATTTTTCAAGGCCAAAAGTACTCACAGTCAGGTTCAACAAACTACCCTACAAGCGCAACTGAGCGATTAATCTCGACCGCAAAAAAGCATAAAATTACACCTATTTTATTTCCAGAGCATCCTCAAAAAGGGGATCCCGCAGAAGCAAAGCTGGTTTACGACCTCCATTTAGCAATCAGTAAAAAACAACCTAGCTGCATAGCGCCTGTTGGCTTTGTATGGAATCGAGTATTAGAAATAATGCCTAGTATAAACCTTCATAGTGCCGACGGTAATCACGCATCCTATGCTGGGAATGTTCTTACAGCGATGACCTTTTATCAAATCATTACCTCGGAATTAACAGACACAATGCCATTTATTCCTGCTATAGATTTAACACAGCAAGAACAAGCCTTATTTGGACAAGTAGTAACAGAGGTACTTGAGTTATATCCGGCATGTGGTGCTAAATAATCTTAAAAAATTTAAAACTAAATTTCGGATTTAGTGATTTCCTGAGGTGCTCAATATCAGTACATTAATACTATGCACATAAGCTGATTAAAAGACACCTCAGAAGAATTCAATTTTCACTTTTTTGCCAAATTATAAATTTAATATCTTGATAAATAATCACCTGCAATTTATTAAAATTACCGCTGTCCTAGCTATACTTATTTGAATATTAAATTTACTATCAAAATGTTGTAACTATTAGCAGGAAAACTAAAGTGCTGTCGCGTTTATATAATTTTATGCCCGGTTTAAATACATTGCTGCACTATGAACGCCAATGGTTTGCTGATGATGTAAGGGCGGCGCTATCGGTAGCTGCCGTAGCTTTACCTGTTGCCATTGCTTACGCACAATTAACCGGTGTTAACGCCGCCGTCGGGTTATATTCTTGCATACTGCCAATGATGCTATATGCACTTTTTGGTACTTCAAAACAATTAATAGTCGGCCCTGATGCCGCAACCTGCGCTGTTATTGCCGCTGTAGTAACACCTCTTGCTGCAGGTGACAGCTTTAAGCATTGGCAACTTGTTGTCACCATGACCGCTATGACCGGCTTTTGGTGCTTTATAGCTAGTAAGTTTAAGTTAGGTGTATTAGCTGACTTTTTATCTAAACCTATTTTAATGGGCTTACTAAACGGCGTAGCCATCACTATTATTGTTGGTCAATTTTCTAAAGTATTTGGTTTTACTTTTGATGAGCGCTACTTACTTGAACGCCTAGGTGGCGTACCCACATACCTAGCGCAAACACACGTTCCAACCTTATTAATGGCTTTGTTTACACTGGCGGTCCATTTTGCCATGAAACGGATAAAGCCCACGTGGCCTGCATCTATGTTTGCTATTGCTTTTGGTGCGCTTTTGGTATGGATTTTTGATTTAAAACAGCTTGATATAAAAACTATTGGCACCGTAACTGGCGGGCTTCCCGTTTTTAATACCCCTGTTTTTGATTTAGGGATTATTCGTGAGCTGGTGGTACCCGCACTTAACTTAGCCATAGTGAGCTTTGTTAGTATGATGCTTACAGCCCGTAGCTTTGCAGCTAAAAATGGCTACGACATAGACGCCGATAAAGAATTTAGAGCACTAGGTATTGCCAATATAGCGTCAGCTCTTTCGCAAGGTTTTGCAGTCAGTGGCGCCGACTCACGCACCGCTGTTAACGATGCAACGGGTGGTAAAACGCAGTTAGTATCAATAATAGCAGCGGCCATTATTGCGCTCATAGCTGTATTTTTAACAGCCCCACTTGAATTTATTCCAAGCGCAGCGCTAGGTATTGTACTTATTATTGCCTCTGTTCATTTACTCGATTTAAAAGCTGTTTGGCAATTAAAACAAAAAGATAAACAGGCATTTTATCTAGCCTCGGCCACCTTACTTGCGGTGTTATTTATTGGTGTTATCCCTGGCATCACGCTTGCTGTATTACTGGGACTATTTCAGTTTATCCGCACAGTAATGCGTCCAACTGACAATATACTAGGCGTAGATATAAACGGCGTAGTAAGAAGTTTAGACGCCACAGATAAAGCAAAAGCAGTGCAAGGCGTGTTTATTTATCGCTTTAACTCACCTTTAACTTACTTCAATGCAAGCTACTTTAAACGCAGATTACTAGAGCAATACGCAAGGCAAAAAGACGACACTCAGTGCGTAATAATTGATGCTGTGCCCTGCTTTACTCACTTAGATTTAAGTGTAATGGCCATGCTTGCCGACTTAGACATTATATTTAAAAAGCGTGATATAAGGCTTGAACTAGCAGGTAGAAAACGCCAACTGCTTTCATGGTTTGAAATTGCAGGAATGACATCAGGTAAAGAAGGTATATACATTCACTCCGACTTATATATCGCCTTAAAAAGGAACAGCGTAAGCCAGCACTCTTTAGAAGTTAGTTTATTCGAATCAGCTCAAAACTAACGTACTACATAAATTTATTAGGAAAAAATACTGTCACCAACCGCTCCTAGACATATAAAATGAAGGGCATGAGGGAAATACATAACTATTATAATTAGTCTGTTTTTTTGCTTTAAAATATAGGGCTATGTTCAGCCCTATTTTATAGCCATCCTTTTTGTTTCGCTATACGTGCTGCATCTATTCGGTTTGTGGCATTTAATTTAGCTATAGCATCCGAGAGATAATTACGCGTAGTTCCCTCGCTTATAAACAACTGCTTGGCTATTTCACTCGTTTTAAGACCGTCACTTGCAAGTTTAAGTGCTTTGCGCTCTTTATCTGTAAGTGGATCGGAGTCATCCAATGCATTAATAGCAAGTTCTGGGTCTATCACTTTTTGCCCCAACATTACTTTTTTAAGTGCATTAACCAAATCTTCACTTGGTGCTTCTTTTAAAATAAAGCCTTTAACACCAGCCGAAAGTGAACGTCTGATGTAACCCGCGCGGGAAAACGTAGTCATTATTACTACTTTAATTGATGGGTGTTTTGCAGCTATTTGTTCACTTAGTTCAATGCCATTTATATTTGGCATTTCAATATCGCTAAGTACAATATCTGGTAGTAATACGTTTGATAAACTAGATAGATGATCAAGTGCAGCTTGTCCGTCGCACGCTTGGCCTATTACTTCTATATTAAAGTCGAGACTTAGTAATGCCGATATAGCATCGCGAACTAACCCTTGGTCTTCTACTAAAAATACTTTGATCATACTTTTTCCTTTACTTGGTATTTTTAACTTTGCTTATGGCAAAGGAATGTGTGCTGTCAGTTTAAATCCATTTTGAATTTCAAATTTCACTTGGCCATTTAACTTTTCTACGCGCTGTTTAATACCCGTTAAACCATTGCCAGGAGTGATATTTTCACAATCACCGTTATTAAATAAATTTAGCGTTATGCTTTGTTTAGTTGATGTGAGATTAATATCGCATTGATTGGCTTTACTATGACGTAAAATATTCGTCACGCTTTCTTTAATAATTAAACACAGCTCGCTTTCTATTACTGCAGGTAACACCGGTAAATTAAGCGTTACATTAGTGATAATGTTTTGCTCCTCTAAGCGCTGTTTTAGTTGCTCAACTTGCCCTGTCAGTTGCTGCTGTTTTAAATCGGTTACAGCGTGACGAACATCTGATAAAAGCGCACGGGCTAAATCGGCTACTTGGGTAATTTCATTTCCAGCTTGTTCAAACCGCTCAGCGTTATGTAATTTGTTGGCAAGCTCGGCTTTTAGAGCTATTGATGAAAGTGAATGGCCTAAAATATCATGTAAATCACGAGCTATTCGCTCTCGCTCTGCAATTGCTGCTAATTGCTCTAGTTGGTTTGCATTTTCTTGTTCACGCTTTTTATATTGACGCTCCCTTCTTGCTGCAATGCCGTAGCTAAATAACGCAGCGCATAAAATTAAAGCAATCGCTAAAAAGTACTGAACCTTTCCTATATCACCAATATATGCGCTTAATAAAACCGAGAATATAATCGCTAGTGCAGCATAAACTCTTTGACGCTTGCTGTATGCATAGCCTGCTATATAGGCTGCAAAGCCAAACAAGGTAGGAGTGCCAGTGCTGTAAAAAGTAGCACTGAAGCAAATTAATAGCATTGCTAAAAATAACTTAGTTACACCAGTACCTTTACAATTTATTGCTTTTACATATAAAAGAATAAAAGCAATATAAAAAGCTAAAGAAATAACGATTTGCTCACTCGTGAAATGAGCAAAATCGATTATCATCGGTAGTAAGTAAAAGCCAGTAAAAATTAGATGTCCATATTTCCAAAAACCTTTATCGCTTTGCTTAGAAAAGACACTAAGTGAACTCATGCTAATACCTCTGGTATATTATTTTTATTTATAATTTTGTTTTTATTACTAAATATAAATAACACGAAAATACATATCAGCATAAAGCAATATGCGTCACTAATAGTAAAATTTAATGTTTCTAGCGCTTCACTAAGAGTCAAACTAAATAAAATTAAGGAATTCATAACTACCTCCAATTAAGTAGAGTAATTATGCCAGTGTGCAAAAATAATATGAGTGTGGAATGTCATTAACTTTACTGACATTTGTCATGTATTAAAAAATCATCTCAAGAATTTCTAACCGATGCTAATATGCTAAAAAAGCATAACAAGGAAACTCAATGCAACCCCAACAGCAAAGCCTGCTTTATTTACATATTGCCGTATTACTTTTTGGCGGAACCGCTCTATTTGCAAAGCTCATTGGCTTAAATGCACTTGATATAACCGTCTATAGAACCGCAGTTGCTGGCATTGCGATTTGGTTTTTGCTAAGTATGCAAAAAAAACCTATTAAGCTTAATAAACCTAAAGATTATTTAATGGCTATATTGCTCGGTGTGGCGGTAGGTATACATTGGGTTACCTACTTTGCAGGTATGCAAATGGCGGGTATAACAATTGGGATGCTCGCATTTTTTAGTTATCCAGTAATTACTGTATTTTTAGAGCCTTTATTTAATAAGAGTAAACCCAAAGCTAAAGATATACTTAGTGCAGCGGTGGTTATATTAGGTATTTACCTTCTTGTCCCTACTGCCAGTTTAGGTGACGACGTAACTCTTGGAGTGATAACAGGCGTAGTGTCAGCACTCTTTTTTTCAATAAGAAACATCACTCACAAACGTTACTTTAGCCAATACGGTGGCCCACAAACTATGTTTTATCAAACCTTGGTTGCAAGCCTTATGCTATGTGCATTTATAAAAGTACCTGTGTATGAAGTAAGTAACCATGATTTGTTATTAATTTTGATTGCAGGGGTAATATTCACAGCTACGCCTCATTCACTATTTGCAGCCAGTTTAAAACATTTATCTGCAGCTACTGCGGGGCTCATTTCTTGCCTTCAACCTCTCTATGGCACACTATTAGCGATTATTATAATACATGAACGCCCATCAGCAATGACACTAATAGGTGGCACATTAATTGTTAGTGCCGCCTGCTTTGAAACTTGGTCAATCACAAAAAAGGCACGTAAATGAAAGTATTTGCACACAGAGGCGCAAGCGGACATTTCCCAGAAAACACTAAAAGTGCTATTTTAGAAGCGCTAAAAATAGGTGTAGATGGCATTGAAGTAGATATACAAAGTGCTATTGATGATTACATGTTAATCCACGATTCATGGCTTGATAGAACGACTAATGGCACAGGTAAGGTCAATGAATTTGACGCTGTAACAATAGCCAAGCTTGACGCGGGAAATGGTGAGTATGTACCTAACTTACAGCAGTTATTAGATTGGAATAACGATAAAACATTACTCAACCTAGAGCTTAAGCATACTTTTGAACTTGAAAAACTTGCGACTCAACTTGAATACAATATAAGCATGGGAAAAATATCACGTACCAATGTTTTAGTATCATCGTTTGATCACCATCAATTACTGTGGCTTAAAAACCGTTTACCATGGTTGAAAATAGGCGTACTAACGTCTTCTATACCTATAAGCTATGCAAAATTTGCTGAAGATTTAAATGCCTATAGTGTGCATGTAGATAAAAATTTTGTTAATAAAGCATTTGCTAATGATGCAAAGCAACGCGGACTAAAAATTTATGCCTACACAGTAGACAAAGAGCAAGATATAGCACTAATGCTCGAATATGGTTTAGATGGGGTTTTTACCAACTACCCGGCACAAACTAAAGCATATTTACTATCGTTAGATCATAATTAAACACATCTATACTCCTTACATAGAACGTAAGAGCACTAATACCATAAAGGTTTCAGTAAAATGAGTAGCTACATGAAAATTTATAATTATATTGAGCAGACCTTCTTTTTCACATTAACACGTAAAATTGTAGGCAATCTAAGTTTTGTATTTCTATTTCAAGCCATCACTCTGTTTTGGTTGTACCAAAGCCTTAGCGAACAACAAAGTACAGAGCTATTTTGGCTTTTAACACTTGTAATTGTTATGGGGTTTGGTTTTACACTTTCGTATATGCGTTTTTTAATCGTGCGTCCTATTACCGCGATGCGCGATACACTAATAAAAATAAACCAACAAGATGCTAATTTAGCCGCAAAACTTCCGCATTTTTCGTATGATGAATTTAGAGATTTAAGTACCCAATACAATACTTTCACCACTCACTTAGGCGAACTACTAAATACAACTTACAGTAGCGCTGAAGCCAGTGCCAATAGTAATAAAGCCGTTACCGAGTCAATGAAAAATACGGATAACTCAAGCGAGCAACAAATACATTTAAGCCACAGTATAATTAATGCGAGTATGCAAATAACGCAAAGCTTACAAAACATAGTCATTAATACCGACAGTGTCCATAACGTTAATAATGAACATCTAAACTTTGTAAAACTCTCAGCTAAAGAGCTTTCAGCGCTTGTCGAACAAGTTAAATTAATCACTAATATGCTAGGTAGTTTTTCAAATACGGTCGCAGGTTTAAAAGAAAACAGTGAAAATATACGTAGTATTTTAAAAATGGTTGAAGAGTTTTCAGATCAAACCAACTTATTAGCACTCAACGCTGCAATAGAAGCAGCCCGAGCAGGTGAAGCTGGACGAGGCTTTGCTGTAGTTGCCGATGAAGTCCGTACGCTTTCTATAAAAGTAAGTGGCGCAACAAGACAAATTAGTGATTTTATTACCCAAATGAATGAGCTAGTAAACGAAACAAATAAAGAGTCAGAGCAACTGATCACCCACTCTAATAGTGCACAAAGTGCAATTAGTGCAACGTCTGACGGGTTTAGCAAGATGCTTAATGAATTTGAGCAAAATCAGCAACAATTGAAGCAAATAGCCAGTGCCGTGCATCTGCTTGAGCAAACACAAACTCAAACTCATCAATCTGTTGAGCAAATTGTAGAGCTAGGTGAGCAAGCTAAGCAGTTAATCGACACTGCTGTGGCCGATAGCGAAAACTCTCAGCAGCTAAGCTTACAAACTCAACAACAGTTAAAACGTTTTGTACTGTAGCAAAACGTTTTAACTTATTAGAGCCTGTTGGCCTTTTAGGATTAAAATTTTTTCTACCTAAAGACAGCGCATGACAGGCATCTATGCAGCGTTATCGACTATTTATGGGGAACAACCATACAACATAGCTTTGTCTTACTTAAAAACCAAACTCACTGCTTTAAATTCAACCCGAAAGATAAACAAGCCCTAGTAAATATGGTAAATTACGCAGCTATTAATTTAAGTGTGTAAAGTGTGTGAGCAACCCAACCCCAGACTATGAAAAATTAGCCCTGCAAATAAAAACTTGGGGACAAGAGCTTGGCTTTAGCGAAGTGGGTATTACCGATATTGACCTAAGTAAGCACGAGGCTCAACTGCAACGTTGGCTTGATGCTGGCTTTCATGGTTCAATGGACTACATGGCTTCACACGGCATGAAACGCGCTCGCCCAGCTGAATTAGTACCTGGCACACAGCGTGTAATATCAGTAAAAATGAATTACCTCCCACCCGATGCTGGCTTTGCAAAAACCTTAAAAAATAAAGAAAAAGCATATATAAGCCGATACGCACTGGGCCGTGATTATCATAAATTAATGCGTAATCGATTAAAAAAACTCGGCCAAAAAATAGAACAAGAAATTGGTGAATATGGCTTTAGACCCTTTGTAGATTCAGCCCCAGTACTTGAACGTCAACTCGCCGAGAAAGCGGGTTTAGGTTGGCGTGGTAAGCATTCTTTGTTAATTAATCAAGAAGCAGGATCGTGGTTTTTTTTAGGCGAGCTATTTATTGATTTACCACTGCCAATAGACGCCGAAAACACCTTTGAAGGCTGCGGTAAATGCGTTGCCTGCATCACTCTTTGCCCAACAGGCGCAATTGTAGAGCCTTATGTCGTTGACGCACGTAAATGCATATCGTACTTAACAATAGAGCACCAAGGGCCCATTCCTGAGCAATATAGGACTTTATTGGGTAATAGAATTTATGGCTGCGATGATTGTCAGTTAGTATGCCCTTGGAATCGTTATGGCCAAATTACTGACGAAAACGATTTTCACCCGCGCACTCAATTAAAAGACAAAGATTTACTTGAGTTGTTTGCTTGGGATGAAGCTACTTTTTTAAAAAATACCGAAGGCAGTCCTATTCGCCGTATTGGTCACGAACGTTGGTTACGTAACTTAGCAATAGGGTTAGGTAATGCACAATTTAGCCCCGCTATTATTTATGCCTTAGAAGACAAAAGCCAAATATGCAGTGAACTTGTTTTAGAGCATATTGAATGGGCACTTTCCCAACAAAATGATAAACAACGAGTAGCGCTTCGTAAAACAGCTAGGTTAATCAGAATTGTAGAAAAAGGCTTACCCAGAGATGCATAATGCAGTTGGTGTAAGCCTTTAAAGTAACATTATTTAGTTAAGTATATTTAACCTGAACTCTGGTTAAGAGATTCACTAACGTTTTGAATAATAACTATATTTAAACTTATTCCCTCTAGCCAGAGACTTCCAGTAAAACAGGCGAACTTGCATGTCAATCGCGGGCCTATTGCAAGAAAATTCAACGCAGTCAGTGCTGAAAGAACTGCTTAAGATAGATTTATTATCCAGTTATCAAGTTACTTAGCTCTTTAAAAGTAATGACAGGTCTTGTTCAATCTCAGCAAAAGAGGCTTTAACTTCTTGAACTGACTCCTCTCTTGAAATTGAATTTTGAATTGTTTCATCTACTTTTTTGTAAATAAAAACCTCTTGGTCCTCATCTAATCCCATTGTTGGTATTCGCACTTCAAGATCTTCTTGTAGTTGCTTAAAAACTCTTTCGTTATTTTTACGATTATCGTTAAGTAAGCCAATTAAACTATGAAATTTACTATGTACGGAATTTGCGACCGTATTTAGTCGTTCTTGTTGGGATACAAGTATTCTTTTGGTCATTATTGCTCGTAATTGCTGCTCTGTAACACTGACAATAAAACATACGTGGTCACGAATTCGTCCATGCTTATCTGGATCATGATCCGGCATATTTAAAACCAGTAAGCTTATGTATTCGTAGTTAACCAAAATTCGATGTGAAAATTCGTGCAACCGACCTTTACTTTTAAGCATTTCAAATAGTTCAATAACAATCGGTGAACAAACCCCATGTAACGCAAAATGCTCTATAACATTCGCATATCGAAACTCTACGTTACTTTGCAAATTAAAAGACTGTAGACAATCTATGAGCGCTTTTCCTAAGCTTTGGGGATCATTTATAAAACCAATATTTTCAACATAATTAACTATTTGCCCCATTTCACTACTGTTAGCCATCGCATTAAATGCTGTAGAAGTTGCATCTTCAACTTGTTTTTCAAGACTCTCTTTCTCTACCAACACTTGATTCAAATTATTTAATTTAGACTTGAGTTCGTCATGCCCAAACGGTTTAACAATATAATCTTCTGCACCAACAGAGTAACCTTCCATACGTTCCTCAACCGTCCCCCTTGCTGATACAAACATCACAATTATATGCGCGGTATTTGGGTTGGATTTAAGGCTCTTACAGACTTCGTAACCATTCATTTGTGGCATACTCACATCCAGCAATATAACCTGAGGCATATAGTCTTCTACCATACTCAAGCACTCTGGACCGCTAACGGCTACCTTTAATTCAAAATCGAGGTCCTCCAGAATCTCTTCTATAATTTCAAGATTAAAGGGTTCGTCATCCACTGCAAGTATTTTTGTTAAAGCCATCGTTTCATCATCCATTTAAATTCTAAATATGCTACTTCAAACACTTGTTTAAAAAATTAACTGCTTTGCAGTGCTAAGTGTTCGTCTAGGTTTATTTTAAGTGGTATTTGTATACAAATAGTAGCGCCGCCATTAGTGTTATTTAAGGCTGTAATATTACCTTGATGCAAAGAAACAAACTCCCTACATAATGCAAGGCCTAACCCTGTTCCACCAGCTCCGCTATTGGTTTTACTGCTTTGTACAAATTTAGTGAAAATGTCTTCAAGTTCATCCT
Source organism: Pseudoalteromonas sp. S3431 (assembly GCF_000690035.1). Lineage (NCBI taxonomy): Bacteria > Pseudomonadati > Pseudomonadota > Gammaproteobacteria > Alteromonadales > Pseudoalteromonadaceae > Pseudoalteromonas > Pseudoalteromonas sp. S3431. Next base: position 4,611 of record NZ_JJNY01000037.1, on the reverse strand, counting down.
CAGGTATACCAATACCATTATCGATAACGGCTATTACTGCAAACTCGTTCTCAGATGCCAATTCCACTTTAATTTTACTTTTTGGCTCACTAAACTTTAATGCGTTACCTAATAAATTACACATTAATTGATTAATTTGTTCCTCATCACACAGAGCGACTACCGGGTTAGACTGCACTGAAAAAATGATTTCAATCTCTTTTTCCATTGCAGTTCCAGCGACATCATCAATACTCGTTCTAATGATATTAGCTAAATTATGTGTTCTAGGATTGAAAGGAAATTTACCCACATCAAGCTTGGATAGATCCAGTAAATTATTAAGTAATGAAAGTAACCGTTCTCCACTGGATTCAATTCGAGACAAGTACTTAAATAATTTTTCTTCCGCAAAATCACCAACCTCTAATTTATTTAAGCCAAAACGAGAAAAGCTTAAAATTGAATGCATTGGTGTGCGAAGTTCGTGAGACATGTTTGCTAAAAATTCTGATTTACTCAAATTGGCGGCTTCAGCCACATTTTTAGCGTGCTCTAACTGTGAGGTACGCGCTCTAACTTGTTCTTCTAAAATATCTTTTGCTTCAAGTAGCAACTCTTCTTTTTGTTTTAAGTGCGTTACATTTTTAAAAATAACTGCCAGCGCAATTTCACCATGATGATCTATTTCATTAAAAGATCCCACAAGAGGTATATAACCCCCTAGTGTTTTTGTTAAACGTAAATCGCAACTAAACTGTCGATTACTATTTAAAGTCAAAATTTTATCTTTAATTCCTGCGCTTGAATCAACATCTAAAAAATCAAAAAGAGACTTACTTTCTAATTCATTAAACGGTAAATCAAATAGTTTTAAGCAAGCATCATTCGCTTCGATAACTTTACCACCGCGCTCAAATAACATAATTGCATCGGGTGTATGCTTATAAATAACTTGTAATAAGCTATCCTTTTCAATAAGCGCATCTACGGTGTCTTGAAGCCTTTCTACTAACTCTGCATTATGTCGTTTCAATAATTCGGTTTGCCATAGCTTATGGACCGACTGCAAAAGAATACTATCGTTAAGGGGTTTAATGAGTACATCTTCAACTCCCTCACGAATAGCCTCAATCATGGACACTTGATCAGGGCGTGACGTAAAAAGTAAACACCTACAATGTGGCTGCTTTAATTTTAGGCTAGAAAATATACCCAACCCAGTTACATCACCAAAACTAAAATCACTAATTAATATATCAATTTTAGTATCAACGGATATTGCCAATACTTCATCTAAATTTGTCGCGGTGTGGGTGTTTATATGAGCGCCTACTAAGCTGCTTTTCATTTTTTCAAGACGCTCAGGTATATGATCAACCAGTAAAATAGTGGGTAATTGAAGAATATGGTTAGAGCCAAGCTCTAATAAACTCTCAAGTAGAGAAGTTATCTCCTTATTAGAAAAAAATGGGTAAACTACAGTTGCATTAGCAACAGCATGATTAAGCTCACTAAATGCGTTTAGTTGTTCACCATTTTCAGCTTTTGGAGCAAGCAACATAAACCGTGATTGTGAGACCTTAGCAATCAACGGTTCAATAGAAATAACAGGTACTCCATGCGCCACTATAATTAAATCATACGCATCAGCATTTATATGCATATCGAGCATAGAAAAATGAATTAATTCAACCTCACATCCAATTAACTCTAAAAGTACTTTTACTCGCATTGCGATAATAGTGCTGCTGTCTACTATTAATATTTTCCGAATCATCAAGCTACACTTTAAAAATAATTAACTTAATATATTAATAGCGTAGCCTATTATTGTTTAGTTAGCATAGGTTCTTAGCGTTATTTCGTAAGAATTTTTTACCTAAAAGAGATACGAACTTTATTCTACATGTTTTCCGAAAATAGTAAGGCTATAAAGCTTACTATCCATCATAGCGACATTGGGTAACTCTCCCCAAACATCGAAGCCAAAATGTTTAAATAGATTTACACTTGGTAAGTTGTGGCTAAAAATAAATCCTAGCAATACGCGTATATTTAGTTGTTTAGCTTGGATTTGTGCAAATTCCATCAACTTTTTGCCAAGCCCTTTACCTTGTGCTTTTGCGGTAATATATATGCTCATTTCAACAGTGCCATCGTAAGCTGGGCGACCATAAAATGATTTATAACTAAGCCATGCGAGTATTTTGTTATTCTCACAGTAAACATAAATAGGTCTTTTTTGTGTATGGCTATTAAACCACTCACGCTTTTCTTCAACGGTCACTTCTTCAGTGTCAGCAGTCACCATTCGACCAGCAATAGTCTCGTTGTAAATTGCTACGATTTCGCTAAGATCATTTATAGTTGCTAAACGGGTTGTCATAATAGATTGCATGGTTGATCAATTTTCTCCATATTAGCGTATGATCATCCACTCAAACAATCGTAAAGTTTAGGTCGTTAGCTATGCTAAAAAAAATATTACTCGGGTTAGGGGTTTTATTAGTAAATACACCACTTCATGCTCAAACAGAATCAATTGATAAGCACGTGGTCACAACATGCCAAGATTTTACTAACGTCAATATACGTAAGTTACGTTCTGAAGAGTCAATCAACTTATGTCAGTTTAAAAATAAGCCTTTATTGATCGTCAATACAGCCAGTAACTGCGGTTTCACACCTCAATTTAAAGGCTTAGAAGCACTTTATAAACAATATAAAAGTCAGGGATTAGTTGTCTTAGGGTTTCCTTCTGACGATTTCTTTCAAGAAGAAAATGATGAAAAAGCGACAGCTAAAGTCTGCTTTATTAATTATGGGGTTACTTTTCCTATGTTTGCTACCAGTGAAGTACGAGGCAGTGATGCCAATCCTATTTTTAAACACCTAAATGAGCAAACTAGTTCCCCTAATTGGAATTTTTATAAATACCTAGTATCTGCAGATCGCAAAACAATTTTACGATTTAACAGCAAAGTGTCACCTGACTCAGAAAAGATGATTACGGCAATTGAAAATACACTTTCTAATAATTAAGTTTATACTGGTACAATTAGTTGAAACTAACTAGAATGACATTTCATTAGGTTAAAAAAACACCACATAATAAGCGGGAGATTTTATGACAGTGGCAAGCGCACGACACATATTAGTAGATAGCGAAGCACAATGCTTAGACTTAAAAACAAAAATTGAACAAGGTGAAGATTTTGCTGAATTAGCAAAAAACCACTCTAACTGTCCTTCAGGTCAAGATGGCGGCGCCCTTGGCGAGTTTGGACCGGGCATGATGGTACCAGAATTTGATAAAGTGGTGTTTTCTGCGCCTATTAACCAAGTACAAGGCCCAGTACAAACACAATTTGGTTATCATTTACTTGAAGTTACTAGCCGTTCAGAATAAATTTTTGTATTGTAAGTAAAACTTCTAAAAGCCGCTTTTGCGGCTTTTTTAATGAGCAATTAATACCAACTTTCTTATACCAACCCGCAATAATACTTAATCAATCTGCGATATTAAATCTGACGCTAGCTACGTTAAAAACTTCTGATATAGAACAAATAACGAAAGTTTTCCTTGTTATCGACACGATTTTCTTACTTCAAAATAGATTATTTAATTAAGCGAATTGGTATTATATATGGTGTCTATTTAACGATAAGAAAACTGCGCTAGAACTAAGCAAGAATTTTTACTAATATATTGAACAATAATGGTATTTAAATTTATCGTTCTCTAGGAGCTATTTAATCGCGGCGTAAGGTTTATAACCTAATGGGCTAAGTAAAAACCGAGCAACAAAGAGTAAATAGCTCTAGACAGAACCTTACGGGCAGCTCATGTTTAACCTCGAAAGATAAACAGGTCCTAGCCAGAGGTTTTCAGTGAAAACAAGGCAAGTTTACGCGCCAATAGTGGGCCAATTACAAGTAAGTTCAACGCAGTTAGCGTTAAAAATAACTGACTAGGGTAAGTTTATTATCCAGAATTCAGATTACTTACGCTTTAATTTCATAAAATGAACATATTGTTGAAACATTAAACTATTTAACTGCCCATTTAACTGGTGATGAATTTAAAGGCTGTGAATGCTTCAACATCAGTTTATACTGCCCGCTTGATTGGATTTGCTTTCGTTTGTTGACTCATTTTTGACAACATTCGTAATTTATTGCTTTTCATAAGTAATATAACCAACGCCAAGCAGCTATAGATACTAATCCTAGTCACTAATTAAAAAGGTAAACACATGAGCGATATCGAAATTGAATCACAACTAGTTAACTTTGTAGAAAAAGTACGTGTTAGCGAAGTAATTTGGGCGCTAGGTGCAGAAGATAATGGCTTTGTAGTATGTGATTCAAATCAATTTGACGAAACTGACGTATTACTACTTTGGGAAAGCGAAGAAGCTGCCAAGGCACAATGTAAAGAAGAATGGAAAGACTACAGCCCTGTAGAAATTAATCTTGACGAGTTTTTAGATGCTTGGGTTGAAGATTTAAGCGAAGATAACGCACTAGTTGGTATTAATTGGAATGATGACCAAGTATGTGTGGAAATTGAACCTGTTGGTCTAGCTCGCGCATTAAGCGAATAAACTGTATTAGTTCAGACAAGAT